>NZ_JBSFDD010000002.1:577573-598707 GCF_053593715.1 Streptomyces sp. NPDC002125
GGTGCCGGTGCTGGTGAAGGTGAAGGCCAGGGAGATGGCCTTGCCGTCGGCGGCCTGGCCGCCGTTGTAGAAGACGGCGAGGTCGTCCTTGCCGTCCCCGTTGTAGTCGCCGGAGACCGGGCTGCTCTTCGTCCAGTCGAACGAGCCGGAGCTGGTCCACGTCTTCTTCGGCGCGCTGAAGCCGCTGCCTGTGCTGGTGAAGGTGAACAGCGTGGAGACGGCTCGTCCGTCCTCGGCCTTACCGGAGTTGTAGAGGACGGAGATGTCGTCCTTGCCGTCCCCGTTGTAGTCGCCGGCAGTCACCTTGCTCGCCGGCCCACTGAAGGAGCCGGTGCTGGCCCACACCTTCTTGGGGGCCTCGAGGCTCGTGCCGTCGCTGTAGAACGCGAAGAGGGAGGCGCGGTTCGAACCGTCCACGTCCGTGCCGTTGCCGTAGAACGCGGCCACGTCCTCCTTGCCGTCCCCGTTGAAGTCGCCGGAGGCGGCCTGCGGGGCCTGGGGCAGTCCGCGGACCTGCTTGACCCACTCGGTGATGTCATCCAGGCGAGTTTCGACGGCGCCGGAGCGGGTCTCGTCGGAACCGAGGCAGCCGGCCTGCCAGGAGGCGCTGTGCACGGCGACGAGTTCGGTCCTGCCGTCGATCACGCGCAGTGCGGGGCCACCGGCGTCGCCCTTGCAGATGCTGCCGCCGTCCCGGGCGATGGCGACGGTGGTGGCATCGGCCTGCGTCACGGTGAAGGCGCCGGCGTGCAGGCGGTCGGGCACCCAGGCGTCGGCGGTGCGGCCGTAACCCGCAGCCTGCAGAGTCTCGCCCGCGGTGGGTCCTGTGGCGGCGAGAACGGCGGGGGCGACGTCGGTGACCGGGGTGGCGAGCTTGGCCATGACCAGGTCGCGGTCCGCCCGGGGCACCAGCTCGGTGATCTCGACGACCTTGCCCCCGGTGCCGGTCAGGTCCGTACGGCCGATGGTCGCCGTGGCCTTCTCGGCCGGTGCGCCGGCGGCTATCGGGAAGGCGGGCTGCCCGGCGGCGGCGAAGCAACTGCTGGCGGTGAGGACGTACTGAGGGTCGACGAGCGATCCGGAGCAGGCGCGGCTGGTATCGCCTGCGCCGATCTGGATCTGAACGGCGAAGGCGTAGGTGCCGTCGGCGACCGCGTCACCGATGACGGCCTGGGCGGGGGAGGCGAGGGTGAGCGCGCCGGCTGCGGCTGTGGCTGCCAGCAGTGATACGGCCCGCATTCCACGGGACGGTATGAAGTGCACGTCTATTCCTTGGCAGGCTCAGGAGAAAATGTAGCCCGGTCCTTTGGCAGAACCGGAAATCTTGGTGTGTAGTCGCCCCACGCTGAGTGAACCGCTGAAGCGGTCGTGCCGAAATTCTCAGTGGGGTGTGCATTCCTGTATCCGACTTCAGCGCCTCATAGGCAGGAGCAGAGTCAGCCAGTCACCCGGAGTTCGATGACAGTGGTGGGTTCACCGTCGACAGTGCCGGCTTCGCCGTAACCGGTGAAGTCGTTGGCAGGCGCGTCAATGACTGTGGTGTCGCCGTCGTCTTCCCGGATGGTGTTTTTGACTGGTTCCGCAGAAGTCCAAATTCCATAAGCTTGGGGGATCTCAAGAGTGAGGAAGGCGGGCTTTGCGGTGACGTTGAAGCAGAACTGCTTCTGCCCTACGCGGCTCTCGATCATTATGTCTTCGGTTCCGTCGCATGCCGTCATCAGCATGTGGCCGTCGCCTCGTTTGAGGATGGCTCCGGTCTCAGCGGCAATCCTTTCCGCCTCCGGGTAGGAGAAGTCCTCGACTGCGTACGGCATGTCGCCTTCCGTTGGGGCCTCGGCCACGCTGCCGTTTGCGGCAGCAGTTGTGCCGAACACCAAAGCGGTGGCTGAGAAAACAGTGGCCAGGCCAAGGATCAAATTTTTGCGTACTTGGTTCATTACCATGGCGGGCCTTTCGGGGAATGGTCGGGACCGGCAAAACTGCGGTTCCGTCAGTTCAGAGGAAAGTGAACCACGTGCGTAAAGCGGCCCGTCAGTCGTTCAGGGTGATTAATGTCACCCAATTTTCACCTCCACGTGTACAACTATCTACTTCGATGCCGCAATTTCTGGTCCGGTAATAAGCTCAAAGCCGCGCGCAGATGCAGTATCTATCACAATAAGCCCTAACTGACTTATTTGCCGCCTTTCGTGCAATTATGTGGATCTTGGTGAATTCGCCCTGACGTCCTGACCTGCGAGGGGGCGGCGCAAAATCGCTGCATTGCCGACCGACGCGGGTCGAAAACGTGTACGATCAAGCGGCTTCGGTCGGACTTCAGTGTTGTCCTTCTGCGTTTACCGCAAACATGCATTGGTCTCGAGGGTGCCTTTTGGCTCCTGGAAGCCTGATCGGATGCTTTCAAATTCAACATGGATGAGGTCATCGGAATGAAACGGCGTAGACCTGCCCGAGCCTTTGGCTCTCTGGGCTTCAGCAGATCTGTGGTTCCGCGGCGATTGCTGGGGATATTGCTGTCCGCAGGGATCTTGTCGGGCCTGCTGGGGGCCCCAGCCGCAGTAGCCGCAGATGATCCGGCGGTTCCCGTCGGTGTGCGTGCTCAGATAGTCGGGTTCTGGGAGACCGGCGGAGCCGGTCTCAAGGCTGCGGCGGAAAAGGCGTTGCTCGGCAGCGATGCGGAGATTCAGAAGTTCCTGGCCGAGGCTGAGGCCATCCAATTCGACGACAATCGCATCGAGACCGCGCGTCTGGCGATGAGCGCGGGCCCAGGCCTGCGGCAGGCTGCCAAGGACGCCATGCTGTTGTCGCCGACCGAACTGGAGACGTTCCTTCTTTACGGCTTCGAGGAGCCGCTGGATGACGACCGCAAGGTCGATATCGCACGACTCGTTAATCTGGGCAACGCTGGAGTGCGGGCGCAGGGCAAAGCTGCGCTCCTCGGGACTGCTGAGGAGCGCGAACTTTTCCTCAGCACAGGCCAGTACGAAGCCCTGGAGGACGACAACCGCGTGGAGACCGCGCGGCTGGCCATGACCGGCGGCGCGAACGTGAGCGCGGCGGCCAAGGTCGCTCTGAAGGGCACCCCCGCAGACATTCAGGAGTTCCTGGAGGTCGGGCAGTTCACAGCCCGCAGCCGAGACCAGGAGCATCAGTCGATCGCGCAGCTGATCGACGAGGCCAAGAAGGCCGGCAAACAAGCCGAGGACGCCACCAAGCAGGCGGAAACAGCTTCCGCCAATGCGATCGCGGCATCCAAGCTGGCCAAGGAAGCCGCCGAGAAGGCAGCCGCGGAGACCGCAGCCGCCAAGGACGACTCCAAGAAAGCCGCCGTCAAAGCAAAGCAGGCCGCCGACGCCGCGCGAGCCGCAGCAGAGGCCGCCCAGGAAGCCATCGGTGCCGCGAACGCGGCTAGTAGTGCCGCACGACGCGCGGCACTCGCCGCAACCCAGACCGCCTCAGCGGCAGCCGCGGCCGGCGCAGCAGCAAACAAGGCTTACAAGGCGGCCATAGCCGCTGCGGGCGACAAGACCAAGGCGAGCGAGGCCTCGGCGGCCGCGAAGGAAGCGCGCGCAGCAGCAGCCGCCGTCGCAACGTCGGTCATCGCTGCCGAAGCCGCCGGACTGGCATCGGCCAACGCGGCAATCGCAGCGGGAGCGGCCAAGGGGGCCAACGCCAACGCGCGTGCAGCCGCCGATGCGGCTGATGAAGCGAACGGCTATGCGGACGAGGCAGGTCTGCACTCCAGCGAGGCTCGGCAGGCCGCAGCCGAAGCACGCCGCCATGCCGACGCAGCTGATCTTGCCGCCGACCGTTCCGCCGCCCTGGCCGAACGCGCCGCCACCGCCGCTTACGGTGCCCGCGACGCCGCCAAGAAAGCCGCCGAACACGCCAACAAGGCCGCGGACTACGCAGACGAGGCCGCCGCCCAAGCCGGAAACGCCGCCACGTACGCCGACGTGTCCAAGAAGAACGCGGATGCGGCCAGGACAGCGGCAACCGACGCTACGGCGGCAGTGACCCAAGCCAAGGAAATTTTCGCCCTGGCCCGCGAGACCGAGAACACCGACCTGCAGACCCGCACCGAGGCCGCCATCGAGCGCGCCCGGTCGATGAAGCTGGTCACAGAGGCTGGCATTTCCAGCGCCGCCGCCTCCCAGGTTGAGTCTCTGTCGCTCGACGACACCGCGACACAACTGGCCGCAGAAGCCGCACTCCCCGACGCGGACATCCCGGCCACCGCCGCCAAGGGCCGCAAGCTGGCCATACAGGCCATGGAACGGCTTGGCCCCTTCCACCAGGAAGCCGCAGCCCGCGCGCTGTCGGGAACAGACCAAGATGTTCTGGATTACCTGCGCACTCGCTGGAAGGAAGCCAACCACAGCGACGTCCGCCAGCGCGTCGTCATCCTGAGTACCCAGAGTCCTTACGCATCCGTTCGTACCGCTGCCACCACCGTTCTGGACGGCTCACCGCAACAGATCGAAGCGTTTTACGCCGCGGGTCAGTACGAAGTCGGCCTCGATGACATGAAGGTCGATGTCGCCCGGCTTGCCGAAACCGGCGGAATCAGCGTCAGCAGCAAAGCAAAAGCCGCACTTGCAGACGGCACCGGGAGAGGGCTGGCCGCCTTCCTGCAGATTGGCCAGTACGGCGAGCGCCTCACCGACGAGAAGGTCATCACAGCCCGCCTGGCTGAGACCGGAGGACCAGAGCTGAGCGCTGCCGCAAAGGTCGCGCTCGCCGGACCACCCGATCTGGTCCACGATTTTATCGCCCAGGGCCAGCACATGGCCCAGCGCAAGGACGATCTGGCCAACGTTCACCTCCACCAGGTCGGACGACTCCTGGCCGAGGGCGCCAAAATCGCGGCAGAAGCAAACGCGGACTCCTGGCGTGCCGCCCAGGCCGCCGCCCTGGCCAGGGAAGCTTCCGCTGAGGCAAATGCCGCCTCAGCCCAAGCACAGAACTCCGCGAAACTGGCCGAAGGATACGCAGCCGACGCAAAGGCGTCCGCCGACGCTGCGGACCGGAGTGCCGCAGCCGCAGCCGCATCGGCCGTCACCGCACGCAACGCCGCTGAACAGGCAGATGCGGACGCGAACGCCGCCGAAAGCTCCGCCTTCCAAGCCGAGTTCTCCGCCAACTACGCCCGGAACGCCGCTGCGGAGGCCAATCGCTCCAAGGAGGAGGCGCGCGCAGCGGCTACCGCCGCAGGCAAAAGCGCTGCCGAGGCAGAACTGGCGGCCCACGATGCCTGGCAGTCAGTACTCACCCTCGCCGAAAAGGAAATCAAAGAAGCCACCGAGCAGGCAGAGGCCGAACGCAGAGCGAACCGCGACGACGAACGCGAGCCCTTCTGTGTCGACTGGGCTATGGGCTACATCCCATACACCAACACCACGATCTGTACCGACTTCTTCAATCAGGTCAAGGATGTAGCCACAAATCCGGATACGTACAAGACCCTAGCCTGGGAGCTCTCGGGCCTTGCTGACATCAAGGCATGCATCGAGAACCCCGCTGCCCTCGACTGCACCATGGCTGTGGTCGGCCTCACTCCCTTGGGCAAACTCAAGCTCATTTCCAAAATCGGAAAGGGGGTTGAGGCCCTCCAGGACGCGCGTGCCGTTCGCCGCACAGTCGGTTGCCTGATCGGCGCCGCACACAGCTTCCCCGCCGGCACCAAGGTCCTCATGGCCGACGGCACCAGCCGTGCCATCGAAGAGATCCGCACGGGCGACCTCGTCACAGCGACGAACCCGGCGACCGATGAAACCGGGCCCCGGACCGTCACCCGAACCATCCACACACCTGACGACCGGGACTTCACCGACGTCACCCTCGCCGACGGCTCCACCCTCACTTCGACCAGCCACCACCCTTACTGGTCCGAGAACGACCAGAAGTGGAAGAACGCAAGCGCCCTCGAAGCCGGCGACACTCTGCGCACCCCGCAGAACAGCACGGCGGCCATAGCCGAAGTTCAAGACTGGCAAGGGCTGCAGGACGCCTACGACCTCACCGTCGACGACCTCCATACCTATTATGTCTCCACGGGCGCAACTCAGGTCCTCGTCCACAACACGGACGATGCCTGCCCTGCGTGGGTGGATCAAATCTTTGGGGAGATCAAGCATGAGCACCTTACTACTGGTGTCATTCGAGATGCCGATGGCCGACCGATTCCGAATCTTCCTGATCGTGTAGCCAGCCAAGACGATGAGACAGCAAAGGCGCTGACTTCCTATCTGCTGGAAATTGGATACGGTAGCCCAAATCAGAAATCCTTCCACGGAGCATCTCACGCGGAAACCAAGATCGCCTTCAAGATGGCACAGCAGGACGTAGAGAAGGCAACTGTCGTGATCAATAACAATGCGGGTGTATGTACCGGTAGGGATTCCTGTAGCGAGCTAGTAAAGGCAATACTGCCAAAGGATAGCGTGCTCACGGTGTATCACCCCGGATCGCGTGAACCTACAGTGATTATCGGCGAGGGACCTGAAAGGCCGTAATGATTTTCGAAGTCTGGATCGGTGGCGAGAGGAATCGAGTCTCCGATCAGTGCGAAGTGCGGAGACTCATCGAGCGAGCGTTGAGCGAACTGGAGTCGGAACGCGACGTGCCTATTGGATTTCACGCGGGTACGATTGCGTCGTTTCACGTCTTCGATGTTCCCGCTGGAAGCGAGCTTCCCAGGTTTGCCGACAACGCTCTCACCGTCGGAGTCAACCTCGCTACCGGGTATGGAGGATTTACCTGGTGGGGTGAGGAGGTTGTGGAGAACCCCGATCAGGAGCATTGGGTATCTCGAAACCCGAATCCGCCGAGCTTTGATCCTCGCGTGACAGCCGACCCTGGTTACCCTTTGTGGTACGACAAGAGAAACGTGATTCCCGTGGAAAAAGTCGCTGCAGTAATCGAAGAATTCTGCTTTAATAAAGGGAGGCGGCCATCGCTTGTCGAGTGGGAACCCGGCACAGTGAACGGCCAGCGCCTGGATTCGTGAGCCTTCTTCGCTCTCCGGCGGTTGAGTAGACGGCGTGGGGTGGGAATGGGCTCAGTCATTGGTCAGGTCGACACGGAGTAGCGCCATCCGGCTTGCACCGGAGAACCTGGCTGTTGCACTTGGTCCGCCCGCCTGTCGCCACCTGGACGACCGTGCAGCACTCGCGGCCCGCCCGGATGTAGTTTCGCGGGCGGGCGACCGGGGGCGACGGCCCGGTTTGACCCCCCGCACCCCGCCCCGTAACCTTGACCCTCGGCGTGTTTCTGTGCGCCTACCCCCTGAGCACATCCCTCCCGGTGATCCGTCCCCGGGGGAGGCCGCTCATCCTTCCGGACTGTCGTGGGCCCCGGCCCGCGCGGGCGGCTGGCATCAGGGGATCCGTTCCGAGTGAGAGAGAGATCCGCGTGTACGCCATCGTGCGCAGCGGTGGTCGCCAGCACAAGGTTGCTGTCGGCGACATCGTTGAGGTTGACAAGATTTCCACCGCCAAGGTTGGCGACACGGTCGAGCTCTCGACCCTGCTCGTTGTCGACGGCGACGCCGTGACCAGCGACCCGTGGGTGCTGGACGGCATCAAGGTCCAGGCCGAGGTCGTGGACCACCACAAGGGCGCGAAGATCGACATCCTTCGCTACAAGAACAAGACGGGTTACCGCCGTCGCCAGGGTCACCGCCAGCAGTACACGGCGATCAAGGTCACCGGTATCCCCGCGGCTGCGAAGTAAGGGACTGAGGAGACATGGCACACAAGAAGGGCGCATCGTCCACTCGGAACGGGCGCGATTCCAATGCTCAGCGGCTCGGCGTGAAGCGCTTCGGCGGTCAGGCCGTCAACGCCGGTGAGATCCTGGTCCGCCAGCGCGGCACCCACTTCCACCCGGGCACGGGCGTCGGCCGTGGCGGCGACGACACGCTGTTCGCGCTGACCGCCGGTGCGGTGGAGTTCGGTACGCACCGTGGCCGCAAGGTCGTGAACATCGTTCCCGTCGCTGCCTGATCCAGGCAACGGCCGAACGACACAGCACCTTCCGAGGGCGGATCCCAGCTTTCCCGGTAACCGGGGAAGCGGGTCCGCCCTCGGCGCGTTACGTCTAGAGACATTCCCGTATTTTTCCGCTGTACCAGGAGGCACCCACCCATGACCACCTTCGTGGACCGCGTCGAGCTGCATGCCGCCGCGGGTAACGGAGGCCACGGCGTGGCCTCCGTACACCGTGAGAAGTTCAAGCCGCTCGGCGGACCCGACGGGGGCAACGGCGGACGCGGCGGCGATGTGATCCTCGTCGTCGAGCAGTCCGTGACCACGCTGCTGGACTACCACCACCACCCCCACCGCAAGGCCACGAACGGCCAGCCCGGCGCCGGTGACAACCGCTCCGGCAAGGACGGCCAGGACCTCGTCCTGCCGGTCCCGGACGGCACCGTCGTCCTCGACAAGGCGGGCAACGTCCTCGCCGACCTCGTGGGTCAGGGCACCACCTTCATCGCGGGCCAGGGCGGCCGCGGCGGCCTCGGCAACGCCGCGCTGGCCTCCGCCCGCCGCAAGGCACCCGGCTTCGCCCTGCTCGGCGAGCCGGGGGAGAGCCGGGACATCGTCCTGGAGCTCAAGACCGTCGCCGACGTCGCGCTCGTCGGCTACCCGAGCGCGGGCAAGTCCTCGCTGATCTCCGTGCTCTCGGCGGCCAAGCCGAAGATCGCGGACTACCCGTTCACGACCCTCGTGCCCAACCTGGGCGTCGTCACCGCGGGCTCGACCGTCTACACCATCGCGGATGTCCCCGGCCTCATCCCGGGCGCCAGCCAGGGCAAGGGCCTCGGCCTGGAGTTCCTGCGGCACGTCGAGCGCTGCTCGGTCCTCGTGCACGTACTGGACACCGCGACGCTGGAGTCCGACCGCGACCCCGTCTCCGACCTGGACATGATCGAGGAGGAGCTGCGGCTCTACGGCGGCCTGGAGAACCGCCCGCGCATCGTCGCCCTCAACAAGGTCGACATCCCGGACGGCCAGGACCTCGCCGACATGATCCGCCCGGACCTGGAGGCACGCGGCTACCGCGTCTTCGAGGTGTCGGCCATCGCGCACAAGGGCCTCAACGACCTCTCGTACGCCCTGGCCGGGATCATCGCCGAGGCGCGTGCGACCAAGCCGAAGGAGGAGTCGACCCGGGTCGTCATCCGCCCGAAGGCCGTCGACGACGCAGGGTTCACCGTCACCCTGGAGGAGGATGGCATCTACCGCGTGCGCGGCGAGAAGCCCGAGCGCTGGATCCGCCAGACCGACTTCAACAACGACGAGGCCGTCGGCTACCTCGCCGACCGCCTCAACCGCCTCGGCGTCGAGGACGAGCTCCGCAAGGCGGGTGCCCAGGCCGGTGACGGCGTGGCCATCGGCCCCGAGGAGAACGCCGTCGTCTTCGACTGGGAGCCGACCATGGCGGCCGGCGCCGAGATGCTGGGCCGCCGCGGCGAGGACCACCGTCTGGAGGCCCCGCGCCCCGCGGCGCAGCGCCGCCGCGACCGCGAGTCCGAGCGGGACGACGCGCAGCGCGAGTACGACGAGTTCGACCCGTTCTAGCCGGTCCTGCCGGGCGCCCCCGCCGCGCGGGGGCGCCCGGATTCACAGCGAATTGCCAGGTAGCGGGCGTCGGGGCCGCCGTCGATGTGGGGATTGCGTAAGACTCTGTGGAGTCCGTCACTCCGCGTACGGGGGCCCGGGGGCGCAATCTGCCTGGCCAGGCGGTGAACTGCGGGTTTCCCCAGGGCAAGCGCCGGTAAACGTCCGCCTTGCGAGACGGTCACGGAGAGTGCGACCATCACACTGTTCCCCCCTGTCATCGCAAGGTAGGTCGTCTGTGTCTGTGCCGCATGAAGCCAAGCCCCGGACCACAGCTGTCGTGCTCGCCGGTGGAACCGGTCAGCGTGTGGGACTGGCGATCCCCAAGCAGCTGCTGAAGATCGCCGGTAAGGCAGTCATCGAGCACACGCTGAGCATCTTCGAGAACGCCGAGGACATCGACGATGTCATCGTGCTCATGGCGCCGGGCTTCGTGCCCGACGTCGAGAAGATCGTCGCCAAGGCCGGGCTGACCAAGGTCACCAAGATCATCGAAGGTGGCAACACCCGGAACGAGACCACAGAGCGCGCCATCGCCGCACTCGGTGAAGGGCTCGCGGAGGGCGAGGACCGCAACGTCCTCTTCCATGACGCGGTCCGCCCCCTCCTGTCACAGCGTGTCATCAAGGACTGCGTCGAGGCCCTCGGCCGCTACCAGGCGGTCGACGTCGCCATCCCGTCCGCCGACACGATCATCGTGACCCGTACGCACGGCGAGGACGGCGAGTTCATCACCGACGTCCCGGACCGCTCCCGGCTGCGCCGCGGCCAGACCCCGCAGGCGTTCAAGCTGTCCACGATCCGCAAGGCGTACGAGGTCGCGGCCGGCGACCCGAACTTCCAGGCCACCGACGACTGTTCGGTTGTCCTGCGGTACCTCCCCGACGTACCGATCTACGTGGTCGCGGGCGACGAGTACAACATGAAGGTGACGCAGCCGGTCGACGTCTTCATCACCGACAAGCTCTTCCAGCTGGCCTCCACCGCCGCCCCCCGCCAGGCCGACGAGGCCGCCTACCGCGAGCTGCTCTCGGGCAAGACCCTGGTCGTCTTCGGCGGTTCGTACGGCATCGGCGCGGACATCGCGGCGCTGGCGGAGCAGTACGGCGCCAGCGTGTACGCGCTGGGACGCTCCACCACCGGTACGCACGTGGAGAACCCGGAGCACATCGACGACGCGCTCTCCAAGGCGTACGCCGAGACCGGGCGCATCGACTACGTGATCAACACCGCGGGCGTCCTGCGCATCGGCAAGCTGGCCGAGACGGACAACACGACGATCCAGGAAGCACTGAACGTCAACTACCTGGCGCCCGTGCAGATCGCCCGCGCCTCGTACAAGTACCTCGCGGAGACCCAGGGCCAGCTGCTGCTCTACACCTCCAGCAGCTACACCCGGGGCCGTGCCGAGTACAGCCTCTACTCCTCCACCAAGGCCGCCATGGTGAACCTCACCCAGGCGCTGGCCGACGAGTGGGCGGGCGAGGGCGTCAGGGTGAACTGCGTGAACCCGGAGCGCACCGCGACCCCCATGCGCACCAAGGCGTTCGGCCAGGAGCCGGAGGGCTCGCTGCTCTCCTCCGAGGCCGTGGCGCGCACCTCGCTGGACGTCCTGCTGTCGGCGATGACGGGCCACGTCATCGACGTACGGCAGCAGGACCCGACCCGTGACGTCACCGAGGCGTCGGGATTCGAGCAGGCGCTGGCATCGGTGCTGGACCGTCAGGAAGATGTGTAATAATTCTTGACAAATGTACTTTTACGGGCCTCTGCGATCACTTTTCGGTGATTGCAGAGGCCCGAGTGCGTGAAGCCGCACCTTCACATTTCCCTCTATACGTGAAACAACCGGCACCCCCTGGAGCAGGTCCTTCGTGATTTCGACAGCCATCCGCCTGGCCCGTGTGGGCAGTCGGTCAGAACTGGCGGCAGCAGTACTGATGATGCTGGGCTACCCCTGCGTCATGATCGCCGCGCTTCTTCCCGATATCTGGTTCTTCGCGGCGGCCACGGCTGTCACGTACGTCACGGACTGGTACCTGCACCAGCGCGGCAGTTACCTGATCAACAGGCTCGGCAAGGTGCGGGCCGGACTGTCCATCCGCTTCCTGCTCCGCCAGCTGATGATCATCCTGCTGCTGGCCCGGCTGGACCTCGCCGAGGAGCCGCTGTTCTACGCGGCGGTCGCCTGCTTCCTCGTCTTCTACGGTCTCCAGGCCCCGCACGGCGCTCTCACGACGCTGATCCGGCTCCGCCGCAGCCTGCCGATCGTCACCCGGAACGTGGACCTGCACGCCGTCCGCATCCCCGACGCCCCGCCGCGTGCGCTGCTGCACCGCTCCAGCGAGAAGATGCTCCACCTCGACCTCCCCGCGGTGGCGGGCGTCCTGATCGCCGCCGGCACGGGTGAGGACCTCGTCGGCTACATCGGTGCCGGTGTGACGGTGCTGCTGGCCGTCGCCTTCAACGCCCTGCTGATGCCGTACCTGCGCCGCAGCCGCCGGGCGCCGTCGGCCCCCGCCGTGCTGAAGGCCCTGGACACCTGGCTGGGGGAGTACCAGCCGACCGTCGTGCTCTACTTCTCCGGCTCCAACGAGTCCGCCTACCAGTGCAACATGTGGCTGGACACGATGGCGGCCGTCGAGGGGCGCCCGCTGATCGTCATGCGTGAGCGCAACCTCGTGTCGCAGCTCGCGGACACCTCCGTGCCGGTGGTCTGCGTGCCCGCGGGCACCCACCTGATGAACCTGAACCTCTCCACCGTCCGCGTGTGTCTGTATCCGGCCAACGTCGGCAAGAACATCCACATGCTGCGCGTCCCGACCATGAAGCACGTCTTCATCGGCCACGGCGACAGCGACAAGCTGGCCAGCGTCAACCCGTACTCCAAGGTCTACGACGAGGTCTGGACGGCGGGCCGCGCGGGCCGCGACCGCTACGCCCTGGCCGACGTCGGCATCCGCGACGAGGACATCGTCGAGGTCGGACGGCCGCAGCTGGCGCCGATCGAGAGCTGGACCGGCACCACGAAGAACCCCATCCCGACGGTGCTGTACGCCCCCACCTGGGAGGGCTGGGACGACAACCCGGGCAACACCTCGCTGCTGCTGGCCGGCGAGAACATCGTCCGCCGCCTGCTGGAGGCGGACAGCCCGGTCCGGGTCATCTACAAGCCGCACCCGTTCACCGGCATCCGCAGCGCGAAGGCCAAGGCCGTCAACGCCCGGATCAAGGCGCTGGTCGCCAAGGCCGCGCAGGACCGTGCCACCGACCCGCGCTGGGTGAAGGAGGCCTCGGCCGCCGCCGCGGGGCAGCGCGCCGCCACGGCCGAACTGGCACGTATCGAGGCCCGTCTGGCCGAGCTGGCCCAGCCCGGCCGCGCCGGGGGCGACGAGTCGGAGGAGTCGCGTGTCGCGCTCGCCGACCCGGCCCGCCAGACCGAGATCGCCACCCTGCGGGCCGAGTGGAACGACGCCTACTGGCAGTCCTTCGGCTGGTGGGAGCACAGGACGGTGACCGGCTCGCAGCCGAAGCTGTACGACTGCTTCAACCAGTCCGACGCCATGGTCTCGGACATCTCCAGTGTGGTCTCCGACTTCATCGCGAGCGGCAAGCCGTACGCGGTCACGGACTCCGCGGAGTTCGGCGCGGAGGAGTTCAAGCGCCAGAACACCGCTGTGCGGGCGGCCGTCATCCTCTCCAACGACGCGGCGGAGATCGACGACCTGCTGCGTGCCGTCGCCGACCCCGCGGGGGACCCGCTGGCCGAGGCGCGTCACGAGCTGAAGACCTATCTGCTCGGCCCGGACGAGCCGACGTCCATGGAGCAGTTCAACGCTGCCGTACTGGCGCTCGCGGCCAAGGCCGAGGCCCGCAACGCGGGCGTCGCCCAGCGCGTCGGCGGTCAGCAGCCCGCCCCGCTGCCCGACCCCGAGGCCGCGTCCAGCGGTGTCGGCGACGGGGCGGCCGAGGTCGTCGCCGAGGCCGAGGCGGCGGTCGATCCCGACATGCCGTCCCCGGACGCCGACGCGGAGATCAACGCCGGCCCCTCGGCGCTCCGCTGACCTGGAGGTCTCCGGCCGGCCGCCGGCACGACGCGGACGGCCCGCCGGAAGGCCGACGGCAGGTGTAATCCAGCCGTCATCCAGATGTTCGAAACGCGTCCGATTCGCGGCGCAACCTACTCAACGGCCCGTCCGTCTTCCTCGTGGGGAGGGGGAACGTACGGGCCGTTCGGTGTGTCCGTGCATGGAACACGCATGAATCGTCGTTCCATCGTTTCTCCTGATAAATGCGTGAACGCGTGAACCGGGGAGAGATGAGCAACAGCGCACCAGACGTGACCGTCATCATCGGCGCCTACGAGGCGATGCCGTATCTGATCCGCTGCCTGGAGTCGGTCGAGGCGCAGACGCTTCCCGCCGGGCGCATCGAGATCGTGGCGGTCGACGACGGGTCGACCGACGGCACGGGGGAGTACCTGGAGGAGTTCGCGGCCCGGACGGCCATCGACATGCGCGTCGTCCGCCAGAAGAACTCCGGCGGGCCCAGCGGCCCGCGCAACGTCGGTCTCGGGCTCGCCCGCGGCCGGTACGTCTTCTTCCTCGACGCGGACGACTACTTCGGCGAGGAAGCCCTGGAGCGGATGGTCGCGATGGGCGACCGGGCCGGCACGGACGTGGTGCTCGGGAAGGTCGTCGGCGTCAACCGCGGCGCCGCGAAGTCGATGTGGAAGGAGACGGTCGAGCGGGCCGACCTCTACTCCTCCAACATCAAGTTCACCCTGAGCGCCCAGAAGCTGTTCCGGCGCGAGCTGCTCGTGCGGCTCGGGATGACCTTCGACGAGGACCTGAGGACGGGTGAGGACGCGCTCTTCACCATGGAGGCGTACCTGCGGGGCAACGGCGTCTCCGTCGTGGCCGACTACACCTGCTACTACCTGGTGGGCCGGGACGACGGCAAGCACGTGACGAAGAGCGGCAGTTACCTGCTCCGCTTCGACTCGGCACGCGCGCTCACGGGCCTCATCGCCGCCCATGTCCCGCCGGGGCCGAAGCGGGACGCCCTGATGGTCCGGCCCATGGTCATCACGCTGCTCCCGCAGTTCGGGACCGCCCTGCTGCGCCAGTCCGACGAGGTACGGAAGAAGAAGATGGAGCTGGCGGCGCCGCTGCTGGAGGCCTACTGGTCAGCCGGTCTGGCGCGGCGCCTCAAGGTCCACGAGCGGCTGCGGCTGATCTGCATCCGCGAGGGGCGGCTCGACCTGCTCCTGGACATCCTGCGGTTCATGAAGGACGACAAGAAGCCCCGCCAGGTCCGCAAGGGGCTCCGGGGGCGGCTGTATCTGGTCTACCCCCACTTCGGGGAGGGCAAGGTGCTGCCCCTGGCGGCGTACGAGCTCACCGTCACCGAGTGGATCGGCCGGAAGCGGGTCGAGGTGCCGGGGCGTCAGTCCACCGCGGTCTTCCTGCGGCGGCTGGCGGGCAAGGCGCGCAGGACGGCCAGGTCGGCCGGACTGCACATGCCGCGCAGAGCCCACCGGGTCTGAGGCGGGCTCCGCGCGACGGCGGACGTGGGGTCCCTACTGCTCGGGGCGGAGCAGCCTGCGCACCGGCCGCCCCACCACCCGACGTGCGCGACGATAGGCCGACGGCAGTGCGGTCGGCGTCTCGCCGCCCGTCTGCACCTTGATGCTGACCGGGCTGTTGCGCTTCTCGAGCTGGCCGCGCAGCAGGGCGTTCTGCTCGGCGAGCTCCTCCATGCGGCTGCGCATGAAGCTGAAGCGGCTGCTGAGCGAATCGGGGTCGCTCTCGGTCCAGGGGCGGACGGCCGGCGGAAGAGCGAGCTTGGACAGCTGGGCTTCGAAGGCCTTGCCGCTGTCGCCGTGGTGGAAGGTGTTCTCCAGCCCGTTCTTCTCCATGAAGCCGGTGAAGCGGAGGAACCGCTCCTTGTGGCCGTTCACCAGATCACCGAAGTCGGCCGCCTCGTACAGCTCGGCCGGGTCGATGTTCTTCGGCGTCTCGGAGATCTTGCGGTGCGGGATGCCGAAGTACCGGCAGAGCTCCAGGGTCCGGGAGTCGCTGCAGAGCACGGTGCTCGGGACACCGGCCAGCAGAGCCGCGATGTTCCCGTGGATGCGGGAGCCGAACGAGAAGTCGTACGCGCGTAGCTCCTCGATCCAGGTGGCCGGGTCGATGTAGAGCCCGACCTTGCCCTCGCGGTACATCGGGTGGGACGGATGGGTCGGCATCGAGGTCTGCGCGCCGAGCGGGTTCGGGGTCTCCCGCCAGTGCAGCAGCTGCGCCTCGAGGAGGTTCTGCCCGACGAACCGAAGATTCGGGTAGCGCTCGTGGGCCTGCCGGATGATGGCGTCGAGGCCGTGCGAGCGTACGGCGCTGTGCGAGCCGTTCACCGAGATCATGGAGTCCGTGCCGAGCGACTCGGACTTCTTCTCGAGTGTGAACGTCTCGCCGTTCATGAACATGGAGGGGCAGCCGATGACCTCGACGTCCCGGAAGCCCATGTTCTTGAGGTACTGCTCGGTGAACTCGCCCCGCACGCCGATGGACGCGCTGCGGTTGAGCACCTCTGTGACGAACGCCCGGACCGTCGGCTCCATCGGCTTCAGCCGTGACGCGTCGTACTTCAGGTCCGCCTGCGCGCCCACACCAAGCACGACGACGGGGATGCGCAGCTTCTTGATCAGCTGCGTCATCCGCTTCAGGGGCCGCTCGAACGTCGGGCGGAACGCGTTCGCGAGGGGCACGACGAAGACGTCGTACTCCTCGTTTATGCGACCCGCCGCCGCCGGATCCGTCCGGATGCCGTTGGAGAAGACCGCTGCCCGCGGGGTCGTGAGGATCTTGTGCGAGGCATCACTGAAGATCAGGTTGCCGGCGTTGGTGGCAAAGACGTCTCTGTGGAGGGACTCTTCGAGCGAAGCCACATCGAAGGGGCTTTTGCCCGATCTGAGCAAAATGCGTCTCTGGCGGGTCGGTTCATCTGTCACATGCACGAGGGTAGCCCGATGAATGGCGAGTGGAGATTACGTAAATGACTCCATTCGGGGGCATGTCGGAACGTGACGTGGGCCGGTCCATGCGTCAGGTGGTCCAGCTGCCGACAGCAGCTGAGACGGCACGGTGCGGACCCGGGCGCTCGCGTAGATTGAGAAGACCGAGCAGAACGACGTGATGGGGACGGGCGTACGTGTCAGGGGCAAGGGATTCCGAAGGCGCGGCAGGGGACTTCGAAGGTGCGCTCAGCACACCCTCGCGGGACGGCTCCGGCGACAGGCCAGGCGTGACCGAGGCCCGCAGGATCGTCGTCAAGGTCGGCTCCTCCTCGCTCACCACCGCGGCGGGCGGCCTCGACGCCGATCGGGTGGACGCCCTCGTCGACGCGCTCGCCAAGGTCCGCAGCGGAGGGGAGCGCGAGATCGTCCTCGTCTCCAGCGGCGCCATCGCGGCGGGCCTCGCCCCGCTCGGACTCGTCCGCAGGCCCAAGGACCTCGCCCGTCAGCAGGCCGCCGCCAGCGTCGGACAGGGACTGCTCGTCGCCCGCTACACCGCGTCCTTCGCGCGCTACGGCGTGCGGGTCGGCCAGGTGCTCCTCACCTCGGACGACACCAGCCGCCGCGCGCACTACCGCAACGCCTACAGCACGCTCGACCAGCTCCTGGAGATGGGAGCGTTCCCCGTCGTCAACGAGAACGACACGGTGGCCACGGACGAGATCCGCTTCGGCGACAACGACCGGCTCGCCGCGCTCGTCGCCCACCTCGTCCACGCCGACCTGCTCGTCCTCCTCTCCGACGTCGACGGCCTCTACGACGGCGACCCGAGCACGCCCGGCACCTCACGCATCGCGGAGGTGAGCGGCCCCGCCGACCTGGAGGGCGTCGTCATCGGCAGCGCGGGCAAGGCGGGCGTCGGCACGGGGGGCATGGTCACCAAGGTCGAGGCCGCCCGGATCGCCACCGCCGCCGGCATCCCGGTGGTCCTCACGTCGGCGAGCCATGTCGCCGACGCGCTCGCGGGGCGCGACACCGGCACGTACTTCCACCGCACGGGACGCCGCTCGGCCGACCGGCTGCTCTGGCTGGCCCACGCCTCGACCCCGCAGGGCGCGCTCACCCTCGACGAAGGGGCCGTGCGCGCCGTCGTCGAGCGGCGCACCTCACTGCTGCCCGCCGGCATCAGCGCGGTCGAGGGCGAGTTCTCCGCCGGGGACCCGGTCGAACTGCGGGACCCGGCCGGCCGGGCCGTCGCCCGCGGGCTGGTCAACTTCGACGCCAAGGAGATCCCCCAGCTGCTCGGCAGGTCCACGCGCGACCTGGCGCGCGAACTCGGCCCCGCCTACGAGCGCGAGGTCGTACACAGGGACGATCTCGTCGTTCTCACGCCCCATCCGGCCTCCTGAAACGGCTGAAAGTCCAGCCTTCGGGCGGAGACCTTCACGAAAACCGCCCCACACCCGGCCCCGGGCTGGTCAACTTTGTCGCAGGGACACAAAGGGGTCAGCACAGCTACACATTCACAGGAGGCCGCCGGTGAGACGAGCGCGCCCGGGGGCGCTGCCCCGCGGAACGGGCAGCCGCGCCCTGACCAGTGTCGGAGCGGGGGCCGATTTCGTCGGTACGCCCGCCGACCAGACCCTTGAGCAGGAAGCGGTGGTGGCGGAGGAGGAAGGCACCCGCTCCAGGCTGTGGCACATCACCCTCAGCGTCTCCGGCACCGAGACACCGCTGAAGGAGGTCAGACGCGGGCTCGAACAGCTGGCGCACGATCACCCCTTCCTTCTGACCAGCAGGTATGCCAACGACCACGCGGAGATCCGCTACTGGGAAGAGGCCCGGGACCTCCACGACGCCGCGGCGGTGGCGCTCCGGCTCTGGGGCGAGCACCGCTCCAGCGCGAAACTCCCGCCCTGGGAGATCGTCGGCCTGGAGGTCATCGACCGGGAGACGTACCACCTCCGCATCGCCGAGGGCTACGGCCCGCCGCCGGCGGCCCCGGTCGGGGTGCACCCGTACTGACGCCTGCCGGCGGCGGGCGCCGCCGGGCCGGTTTCCCCCGTGTCCCGTCCGGTTGCTTGGTCACGTCCTGCCGGGGCGCGTTCACGCGTGCGGGCGGAGTGCGTCCCGCACACGAGGGGCGTGCGCGCCCGGCCCCGGTGCGCGGGCGCGGGAATGCCCGTCTCGCATCACGGGATACGTGACGGATGCCCGCAGAGTGCGCATTACCCTGCGGGCATGACCACGCTCTCGCCGTACGACAACATGTCCCCGGTCGCCCAGGCGGCCTACCGGGCACGCGCCGCCGCCGACGACATCGCGCCACTCCCGCGTGCGGCGAAGGACGACGCCCTGCTGGCCATCGCGGACGCGCTCGAGGTGCGTACCAGCGAGATCGTCGAGGCCAACGCGGAGGACGTCACGCGTGCCAGGGAGGCAGGCACGAGCGAGTCCGTCGTCGACCGGCTCACGCTCACCCCGGAGCGGGTCCGCGCGATCGCCGCGGACGCCCGCGACGTGGCGGCCCTGCCCGACCCGGTCGGCGAGGTGGTCCGCGGCTCGACCCTCCCCAACGGCATCGACCTGCGCCAGGTCCGTGTACCGCTCGGCGTCGTCGGCATCATCTACGAGGCCCGGCCCAACGTGACCGTCGACGCCGCCGCCCTCTGCCTGAAGTCGGGCAACGCGGTGCTGCTGCGCGGATCGTCCTCCGCGTACGCCTCGAACTCGGCCCTCGTGCGGGTGATCCGCGACGCGGTCGGCGGGTCCGGCCTCCCGGCCGACGCCGTGCAGCTCGTACCGGGCGAGAACCGCGACTCGGTCCGCGAGCTCATGCGCGCCCGCGGGCTGGTCGACGTGCTGATCCCGCGCGGCGGGGCCTCCCTGATCCGCACGGTGGTCGAGGAGTCCACGGTCCCCGTGATCGAGACCGGCACGGGCAACTGCCATGTGTACGTCGACGCGCGCACCGACATCGACATGGCCGTCGGCATCCTGGTCAACTCCAAGGCGCAGCGCCCGAGCGTCTGCAACTCGGCCGAGACCCTCCTGGTCCACAAGGACATCGCGGCGGAGTTCCTGCCGCGCGCCCTGGACGCGCTGGCCGACGCCGGGGTGACGGTGCACGGCGACGAGCGGGTGCTCGGGTACGCCGAGGGGTCGAAGGCCACCGTGGTGGCGGCGACGGCGGAGGACTGGGAGACCGAGTACCTCTCGTACGACATCGCGGCCGCCGTCGTGGAATCCCTGGAGGCGGCCGTGGCACACATCCGGCTCTGGTCCTCCGGCCACACCGAGGCGATCGTCACCACCTCGCAGGCCGCGGCCCGCCGGTTCACCCAACTGGTCGATTCCACCACCGTCGCCGTGAACGCGTCCACGCGCTTCACCGACGGCGGCCAGTTCGGATTCGGCGCCGAGATCGGCATCTCCACCCAGAAGCTGCACGCCCGGGGTCCGATGGGGCTGCCGGAGCTGACGTCCACGAAGTACATCGTCACGGGCGACGGCCACATCCGTTAGCCGCGTCCCGCGGCCGGAGGACCCGGCGGGCCGGGCGAATTCGCGGGCTCTCTGCCCAAATCGCCCCGCCGGGGCTACGCTGAAGCTGTGCCGGACGACGTGGGGGGCAGGCCGTTCCCGGACGGCTGGGAGCCCGACGACGACCGCGGGGGCGCGGACGAGGACTTCGCCTCCGTGGTGTTCGACGAGGACTTCGTGCGGTCCGCCGAGATCCACGAACCGACCGCGGTCGAGCGTCTCCTCGCCGCCGCGCAGGCCCGCGCCGAAGCCGAGGCCGGCCGCGCGCGCTCGGGCGGCGGCCCCATCGACGACGACCTCTACGACGAGGGCTACGGCCCGGACGGCGTGTACGGCCGCGAGAGGGCCTTGGGTGAGTCCTTCGACCCTGATGACCCCGACGGCTTCTACGGGGACGACAGCGGCCCCTACGGGCGCCACGGCGGTTCCCTGCGCCCCTACCGGGGCTCCGCGCGATGGCACCGCCCGGTGGCCTGGCTGCTCGCCCTGCTGATGGGGATTGGGATGGTGGCGCTGGCCTTCAGCGCCGTCTACCGCGGTGCGGCCGCCGGCAAGCAGGAGCAGCAGGTCCCGCCTCCGGTGACGAGCGGCGTCGACAAGCCGGGCGCGGCTCCCTCCGCCTCGGCCGACTACTCCCGCCCGGCGGTCTCCGCGGTGCCCCGCACCCCATGAGCCGCTGAGCGCACGCGGCGGAGAGCCGTACCTCGGGCGCGCCCAGGATTCCGTCAGCCCGCCCTGAGGGACCCTCTCCCTCGGCCGGGCCGGCACGCAGCCCCAGGGGCAAGCCGGCTCCGGGCCGGTACGCAGTCCCGGGGCAAGCGCTCTGGGCGAGCACCGTCCGGGCCGTTACCAGCCCCGGGTCGGCACCCCTCCCGGGTGGCACCCTCAGGGCCGGCACGCGTCCTGGGCGGGCACGCGTCCTCTGGGCGGGCACCCTCGGGGCGCGCACCCGCCGG
>NZ_JBSFDD010000002.1:598806-628686 GCF_053593715.1 Streptomyces sp. NPDC002125
GGCCGGTACGTAGCCCCGGGCAAGGCACGCTCTGGGCGAGCACCGTCTGGGTCGGTACGTAGTCGCGGGCTGGCACTCTCCGGGCCGGTACGTAGCCCCGGGCAAGGCACGCTCTGGGCGAGCACCGTCTGGGTCGGTACGTAGTCGCGGGCTGGCACTCTCCGGGCCGGTACGTAGGCCCGGGCCAAGCGCGCTCCGGGCGAGCTCCGTCTGGGCCGGTACGGCCCCGGGTCAAGCGGGCTCCGGGCGAGCACCGCCCGGGCCGGTACGTAGCCCCAGGCCGACGCCCTCCGGGGCAGGTACCCTCCAGGCCGTCACGTAGCCCCGGGCCGCGCCCTCCGGGCAAGCCCGCTCCGGGCAGGCGCCCGCCGGGGCAGCACCCTTCGGAGCACGCACCCCCGGGCGAGCCCGCTCCGGGGCGAGCCCGCTTCGGGCCGAGGCCCTTCCGGCAGCCCGCTCCGGGCCCGCGCCCCTGGGCAAGCCCGCGCCCCTGGGCAAGCACGCACCCCCGGGCAACACGCGCCCTCGGGGCAAGCACGCATCCTCCGGGCCGGCACCCCGGCCCCTTGGCGCCCGGGCGCACGCCGCCTGGACGCGCTCCACCTGCGCTCCCACCTGCGGGGCGTTTACCTTGATGACGATCGACCCACTCTCAAGGTATGACCCTGTGATCCCTCCTCCCCGTCCCCGTCCCCGGGGAGAGGGCAGCCACGTGTCCATGCGTCGAACCCGTGACGGACAGCTCCGCCCGAGGCCAAGCGGCCGAGGCGGTTCCCAGCGCCAGCTCTCGCCGGTGGCGCGGAGGATCGGGAGAAGTCATGACAGGCCGCGGAAAACCGCCGGAAGGTCCGCCCGAGAACCCCTCGGGCGGGGAGGACGAATACCGCTCGGTCGTCTTCGACGAATCGTTTGTCCGCGCTGCCCGGCTGCAGGAGTTCTCCGCCCAGGAGCGGATGGGCGATCACGCACGCGCCGTACGCTCCCTCCCCGGCCGTCGGGGCACCCGACGGCACCGCTCCAGGGCGGGCATCGCCCTCGTCGTCCTGATCGTCCTGGCCTTCGCCACCGCCGTCTACATCGGCTTCCGCAACCCCTACCCGACGCCCGTCGGCAGACGTGCCGAGCCGCTTCAGACGACTGTGGTCCCGCTGGCCCCCCAAGGCCCCGTACCCGGAGGGACCGCCGAGTCGCTCCTCGCCGACGACCCCGTGGCGGCGTACCGCTCCGGTGCCTCGGGCATCAACCTGCCGACCGTCCGGAGGACGAAGAACTTCTCGGACAGCCAGGTGACCATCGCCCTGACCACGGTCAAGGACTACCTGGTGAACTCCTCGCTCGACCCGGACGTGCTCACCGGCGGGGTCGTCCGGCCGGTCGGGCGGCTGCTCGATCCGGACCAGACGGCGCAGTTCGACCGGAGCATGGACTCACCGGCCGACGACGGCGAGCACACCGCGACCGGCTGGCTGGTCCGCTTCGACCCGGCCGATGTGGAACTGGCCGCCCCCGATGTCCGCGTCCACGGCACGCTCTCCTACTCGGAGGCGGGGGCGGACACCCTGGAGGTGGTATCCGACCACACCTTCACCTACACGCTGAGGCCCGCCGTGTCCGGCCCCCACCGGGCGGACGGCGCCTCGCTGTTCACCGTGCGCCGCGTCCTCCACTTCCTCCTCGACCGTGAGGACATCCGGCTGCACCGGCTGGAGGTCCGCAACGCCTATGTCCAGGCCGGGCCGCAGTCGTGCTCGGCCGACACGGCGGGCGCGCTGCGTCCGCTGCTCGCCGGCGAGCGGGCCGACCCCCGGGGTCCCGCGGGCACCGACCCCTACGCCACGGGCATGCCCAAGGCCGGGCTCTGCGGCACGCTGGCGCTCAGCGACCCGCCTACTGCCCCTCCTCCTCAGGGCCCGGACGCCGCCACGTCCCCTCGGAGCCGTCCGTAGCGTCCGAGGACGATGTGCCGCCGTCCTTGCCGGTCGCGGCACCTCCCTTGCCGCCCGCGCCCCCGTTGGAGCCGCCGCCCGCGCCGGTGAACCTGCCCCGGAGCCTGCCTCCCAGGTCGCCCGCGCCGCCCGCGATGTCGCCGACGAGCTTCATCAGCGGGTCCTTGCTGGTGCGCACCGTGTCCGCGTAGTGCGAGGCGGACTCCCGGAAGGAGTCCGTGACCGAGGTGTCCTTGTCCTCGTCCCGCCGGGGGTAGTGGCCGTCCATGATCCGCTGGAAGTCGCGGGTCTCCGACCACTTCTTCAGCTCGGCCGCCCGCACCGTGGTGAACGGATGTGTCCGGGGCAGCACATTGAGGATCTTGAGCACGGAGTCGCGGAGGTCGCCGCCCTTCTCGTACTCGTCGGCCTGGGCGAGGAAGGCATCCACATTCATCTCGTGCAGGTGATTGCCGCCCGCGATCTTCATCAGCCCGCGCATCGAGGCGCGCTGATCCTGGCCCACCAGCAGCCCCGCCCGGTCGGCGGACAGCTCCGACTTGCGGAACCACTCGCGCAGCGCCGTCACGATCGCCATGATCGCGACATTGCCCAGCGGGATCCACGCCACCTTGACCGCGAGGTTGGTGAGGAAGAGCAATATCGTGCGGTACACCGCGTGGCCCGAGAGAGCGTGGCCCACCTCGTGGCCCACGACGGCCCGCATCTCCTCCTCGTCGAGGAGCTCCACCAGGCCGGTCGTCACCACGATGATCGGCTCGTCGAGGCCGATGCACATGGCGTTGGGCTTCGGGTCCTGGCTGACATACATCGGCGGGACCTTCTCGAGGTCCAGGATGTAACAGGCGTCGCGCAGCATGTCGTTGAGATGGGTGAACTGGGCGTCACTCACCCGGACGGAGTCCGACAGGAACAACAGCCGCAGGCTGCGCTCGGGAAGCAGCCCGCTCAGCGCCTTGAACACGGTGTCGAAACCGGTCAGCTTGCGCAGCGCCACCAGGGCGGAACGGTCCGCCGGGTGTTCGTACGCCCGCGACGAGATGCCCGGGAATCGCTTGCGGTGCCTGCTCGGCACGCCCTCGTGACTGGTGTCGGTCATGGAAGCCCCCTGTTCGTACGAGACGTAGCTCGTCCCCCTGACAAGCCAGCGTAGGCGCTGGCGCTACGGTGTGCGGGGGGCTGTGGATAACTTTGAGGAGCGCCCGGAATGCCGCATACCGCCGTACTGCTCGCCGCCGTGTCCGAGGACCAGGGGCCGGGCGACACGCTCCGCATCGTGCTGCTCGTCTCGCTGGTCGGAGCGGCGCTGCTCGCCTGGTTCCTGCTGCGCGGATACCGCAACGACGACAACAACGACTGAGTCGGCGTGAGCGTGCCCGGGGCGCCCGCATACGATGTGCGCGACGTCTCCCTCCTGATTCCCGATGGATAGGTCCTGCAGAAGATGAGCCTCACGAGCACCGCGCACCAGCTGGTCACCCTCGCCTCGGAAGGCGAGCAGGGTGGTAACCACGAAAGCCTCAGCCCGTACCTCACCGGTGGCGGCGCGCTCCTTGCGCTGCTCCTCCTGCTCTGGATCACCACCCGTTTCAACCGGGACCGCTGAGGCGGAGGCGAACAGCTGTACCAGTAGGGTCTGCACGCATGGGAGAGCAGAAATTGCCTGCCGGCAGCGGCAAGCGCCGAGTCGGCGTGATGGGCGGGACGTTTGACCCGATCCATCACGGACACCTGGTGGCGGCCAGTGAAGTGGCCGCCCAGTTCAAGCTCGACGAGGTCGTCTTCGTCCCGACCGGACAGCCGTGGCAGAAGAGCCACAAGCAGGTGTCCCCGGCCGAGGACCGCTATCTGATGACCGTCATCGCGACGGCGTCCAACCCGCAGTTCTCCGTCAGCCGCAGCGACATCGACCGTGGCGGACCGACGTACACGATCGATACGCTGCGGGACCTGCGCACCGTCCACGGCGACGCGGACCTCTTCTTCATCACCGGCGCCGACGCCCTGTCCCAGATCCTCACCTGGCGTGACGCCGAGGAGCTCTTCTCGCTCTCCCACTTCATCGGCGTGACCCGGCCGGGTCATCTGCTGACGGACGACGGACTGCCCAAGGGCGGCGTCTCGCTGGTGGAGGTTCCCGCGCTGGCGATCTCGTCCACGGACTGCCGTGCGAGGGTCGCGCAGGGTGAGCCGGTCTGGTATCTGGTGCCCGACGGTGTCGTCCGTTACATCGACAAGCGCCAGCTGTACCGCGGCGAATGAGCCACGGAGAGGGGCACCTGTGAACGACCGACAGAACCCGTACGACCCGTACCGGCAGGAGCAGCCGCAGATCATCGGCTACGACGCGTACGGGCAGCCGGTCTATCAGCAGCAGGGGCAGCAGTACGACCAGCAGCCCCAGCAGGACACGCAGTCGCAGCAGGGCTACGGCTACGACCCGTACGCCGGCACGCAGCCGCAGTACGACCCCTACGCCGGTCAGCCCACCCAGCAGACGCCGCAGGGCTACGGCTACGACGACGGCGGCTACGGGACGTACGGCTACGACACGGGCCGGCAGCCGGCCGTGGACGACACCGCCCAGCAGTGGAACGCCCCCCAGGCCCCCCAGGCTCCCGCGGCGGCGCCCGCCACGGCACCGCCCGTCCCGGAGCCGCGCCGTGAGCCCGAACCGGCCGCCGACGCCGCCGTTCCCGGACAGCGCCGCGGCGACCGTGACTACGGCACCGAGCAGTTCTCGTTCATCGAGGAGCCCGACGAGGACTCCGAAGACGTCATCGACTGGCTGAAATTCACCGAGAGCCGCAGCGAGCGGCGCGAGGAAGCCCGGCGGCGCGGCCACAACCGGATGGTCGCGCTCATAGTCGTCGTGGCCCTCGTCGTCGTCGGCGGCGCGGGCTACCTCTGGTTCGCCGGCAAGATCCCCGGAGTCTCGAGCCAGGACGAGCGGAACGCCTCGGCGACCGGCCCGCAGAAGCGGGACGTCATCGTCGTCCATCTGCACAACACCAAGAAGGGCGGCACCTCCACGGCGCTGCTCGTCGACAACGTCACCACCAAGCAGGGCACCACGATTCTGCTCCCCAACTCGCTCGCCGTGGCATCCGACGACGGATCCACCACCACCCTCGGCAAGTCCGTCGACGACGACGGGTCGACCGGCACCCGCGAGGCGATCGACACCCTGCTCGGCACCAGCATCACCGGCACCTGGCGGCTCGACACCCCGTATCTCGAGAACCTCGTCGAGCTCGTGGGCAACATCGAGGTCGACACCGACACCGATGTGCCCGACACCAAGAAGGGTGCCTCGCCCCTCGTGAGCAAGGGCGAGGCGCAGACGCTGAGCGGCCCGATGGCCGTCGCGTACGCCACCTACCGGGGCCCGGGGGAGGCCGAGACCAAGCAGCTGACGCGCTTCGGGCAGGTCATGCGCAGTGTGCTGCGCAAGATGTCGGAGGACCCCAAGGCCGCGACCGTCACGGTCGAGACCCTGGCCCAGATCCTCGACCCGTCCCTGCCCGAGCAGGACCTGGGCGCCTCCCTGGCCAAACTCGCCGGACACGCCAAGGTCGGCGACTACAAGACGGAGCTGCTCCCGGTCCAGGCCGACGGAACGCTCACCGACGAGGCCACCGAGAAGGTCGTCAAGGACATCCTGGGCGGTGCGGTGAAGGCCCCTGAACAGGGTGCGGCCGTACGCGTGGGCGTCAAGAACGCCCACGGTGACCCGAACGCGACCTCGGCGGCCAGGATCCAGCTGGTCAACGGCGGGTACTCCTTCGTCGACAGCGGCAAGGCCGACACCGAGGCGACGTCCGAGATCCTGTACGCGACCGCCGAGGACAAGGCGAAGGCGGAGGAGATCGCCAAGACTCTGGGCCTGCCGACGACCTCCGTGAAGAAGGGCAAGCCCGCTGCGAACGCCGATGTCTCCGTGATCCTCGGCCAGAACTACGAGATCCCGACGCAGTCGACGTCTTAGGGAGTAAGGGCTGTCGGCGGTCCGTGAGACCCTAGAGGTTGATCTGACCGCCGACGAAAGCCTGCATGTGACCGCCACGGACCGCTCCATCGAGCTCATCAACGCCGCCGCTCAGGCGGCCGCCGACCGGCTCGCGCACGACATCATCGCCTACGACGTCAGCGACGTGCTGTCTATCACCGACGCCTTCCTGCTGGCCTCGGCTCCCAACGACCGCCAGGTCAAGTCGATCGTCGACGAGATCGAGGAGCGGCTGCAGAAGGAGCTCGGCGCCAAGCCGGTGCGCCGCGAGGGAGACCGCGACGCCCGCTGGATCCTCCTCGACTACGTCGACATCGTGATCCACGTCCAGCACAGCGAGGAGCGTGTGTTCTACGCGCTCGAGCGACTGTGGAAGGACTGCCCCGAGATCGCCCTCCCCGAGGACGCGGTCAAGACCCGGGGCAAGGCCGAGGAGCACGCCCAGCTCAACGGCGGCACGGAAGGTGAGCTGAGCTGAACGGCAGCAGCAGCGGCAGGGGCCGCAGGATCGTCCTCTGGCGCCACGGCCAGACGGCGTGGAATCTGGAGCGCCGCTTCCAGGGTTCCACGGACATCGAGCTGACCGAGGTCGGCGTCGGGCAGGCCCGCCGCGCCGCCCGGCTGCTCGCCTCGCTGCAGCCGGACGCGATCGTCGCGTCCGACCTGCGGCGGGCGGCGGCCACGGCCGCCGAGCTCTCCTCGGTCACCGGCCTCGGCGTCGCCCATGACTCCGCGCTGCGCGAGACCTACGCGGGCGCCTGGCAGGGCCTCACCCACGAAGAGATCGTCGGGCAGTACGGCGAGCAGTACGCCGCGTGGAAGCGTGGCGAGCCGGTGCGCAGGGGCGGTGGCGAGCTCGAGACCGAGGTCGCCGACCGGGCCGCCCCGGTCGTGCTGGAGCACGCCCGCAAGCTGCCCGACGCGGGCACCCTCGTCGTCGTGAGCCACGGCGGCACGATCCGGACGACCATCGGCCGTCTGCTCGGGCTCGACGCCCACCACTGGGAAGGGCTCGGCGGGCTCTCCAACTGCTGCTGGTCCGTGCTGGGCGAAGGTGCGCGCGGCTGGCGTCTGCTGGAACACAACGCCGGCACGCTTCCCGAACCGGTGCTCGGGGACGACGATTAGCGGGCGCCCGGAGCCCGTCTCCGGGCGACGGGGACCGGATTTCACTTTCCGGCTCGTCGCAGGCTAAAGTTCTTCTTGTTCGCAGCGCGGAAACGCGGGGAAACACAGCGAACAGCGGGGCTATAGCTCAGTTGGTAGAGCGCCTGCATGGCATGCAGGAGGTCAGGAGTTCAATTCTCCTTAGCTCCACAGCAAGGATCCCGTCCCCAGCAGGGGGCGGGATCTTTTTTGTCCGGTCGTACGGATCCGGTTCCGCCGGTCGTACGGATCATCTCGGTTCCCCCGGTCGTACGGATCCGGTCTGTGGGGCGTACTGATCAGGTTTCCGCCGGTCGCGCGGATCCGGCCGGCCCCTCGCGTCGACCCCGCCCCAACTGCCCTGGCCCGTCCGGGACAAGGGCTCCCGGGGTGCTCCATGGCCTTCCTCGTGGACGTACGGGCCGCTCTCGTGCCCGTTCCTTCAGGACAAAGCCGGGGCGCGGGCCCGTCGTCGGGCTGACCTCCTTGCGGGGCCATGGCAGAATCGGAGCGCCGGAGGGCGACGGACCGATCGGGAGGGAGCGCGATGCCTGCGAGCCGCGTACGGGTCCCGGACCTGCGTCTCATCTCCACCGCAGCCCATCGCTCCCTCGCACCCCGAGGCTCCGCCGGCCCGCAGGAGGATCCCTCCGCGTGTACGGCCAGCGGCCACAGTCGGAGCTGACCGCATGGGTGCACACAGGCGGAAGTGCGACTGGTGCGGCAGCGGTACGCCCATCGTCAGGGACATGGACCCGCTCAACGCGGAGTTCCAGTACTGGTGCGAGGAGTGCGCGCGGGCGCTGATCATAAAAGGCGACCCCATCGAGACCTATCGGGAGCTCGAGGGGGAACCCATCTACGGCAGGCTCCTGGAGGAGCACTGCACGCTCAAGCGGTTCTACTCCTTCGCCACTGCCTGACGAAGCTCCGTCGCGAAGGGGCGGGCCGCAGGTCAGGGCGTCGCTCGACCGTCATATCGGGGCGGAGTGGAAACGATTTTTGATGCGCCGGGGTGACCGTGTAATGTTCTCGATGTCGCCAGGGAAACCGGGTGGCAAACAGCACGGGGCTATAGCTCAGTTGGTAGAGCGCCTGCATGGCATGCAGGAGGTCAGGAGTTCAATTCTCCTTAGCTCCACAGTGAAGAAGCGGGTCACCCGGATCGGGTGGCCCGCTTCTCGTTGTGTTTTCCGTCTCCCCGGAGGAGACCGGGGCGCCACGCAGAGCCGGGGAAGACCGGGAGGCAGCTTCTGACGGCCCCGGAGCCCCCGGATCAGCCCCGTCCGCTGCCCAGGGCCCTGCGCTCCGCGCTCGGCAGCGAGGGCCGTTCGGCGGGAGCGTGTTCGATACGGAGGGCCAGCGCCGGGCATCGCCGTACGGCCCGCTGGGCACGGCCCCGCAGGTGCATCGGGACGGAGGCGTCCGCGAGCGCCGGGTATCCGTCGGGGCCCAGCCTGATCAGCTCGGGCACGATGTCCGCGCACAGCCCGTGCCCCTGGCAGAGCGTCCAGTCCACCGCCAGCTTCTCGCCGCTGGGAATGGACTCGTCCAGGCCCTCGTAGCCGACTGCGGGCAGGGGCAGCACCCCGAGCGTCTCCCGCCCGCAGCCGCCGTCCAGCACATGCGCGGCCAGGTCGTCCGTGAACGCCGAGAGAGTGGACGCCAGGAAGCGCGCCGATCCGTCCGGATGCTTGCACGCCCCGCGGCCCTTGACGGCCTGGGTCACCTCGCGCAGTGCCTCCAGGGCGGCCGGCCCACCGCCGTTCAGCACGTCGGACAGGCCGCCCGCGGCGGCCGGAAGCCCCAGCTTGCACGGGCCGCACTGGCCCGCGGTCTCGGCGGCCAGCCAGTTCGCGATCCTCAGCGACTCGCCGATCGGGCAGGTCTCCGGCCCGATCGGCAGGATCGCGCCCGCGCCGAGCGCGCCGCCCGCCGCGGCCAGGGAGGCCCTGGACACCATGGCGTCGTGCGAGGCGACCGCGTCGATCCAGTTGCCGTGATAGCCGCCGGTGAGGACGCCCTGGGGCAGTGGAGGGGCTCCGGCCAGCTGAAGGACGTAACGCAGGGGTACTCCCGTGGGCACCTCGATCACCATCGGGCGCGCCACGGCCCCCGAGACTGTGAGCAGGACGGTGCCCGGCTCGTCGGCGAGACCGGTGTGTCCGTAGCGGCGGGAGCCGATCCGGGCGGCGACCGCGAGCTGTGCGTACGTCTCCGCGTTCGACAGGAGCGTCGGGGCGCCGGCCACCCCGGACTCCGCCGCGCGCTCGCGGCGGCCGGGCGGCAGCGCCGGGCCGCCGTTCACCGCCCTGATGACCGCCGAGGCCTCACCGGAGACCATGCGCTCCGGGGTACGCACGACACGGGCGCGCAGATGTTGTCCGCGCCGGTCGGACAGACCGCGCTCGGCCAGGGCGGAGCGCACGGAGATCTCCGTGGAGTTGCGTGTGACGGCCACCACCAGCGTCCGGGCGCCGAGCGCCTCCGCCGCCAGCAGCGCGCCGTCCAGGATGAGGTGCGGAGCGCGGTTGAGCAGCACGGTGTCCTTGCGGCAGGCCGGTTCGCCCTCGCTGCCGTTGATCACCACCACGGGCCGGACCCCGCGGCGTATGGATGACTTCGCCACCGCGCGGAGCTTCTTCCCGAAGGGGAAGCCCGCGCCGCCGCGGCCGCGCAGCGAGATGGCCTCGGCCAGTTCGGCGAGCCGCTCGCCCGTCATCGGCTCGAGAGGGCCGTGCACCTTCAGATGCATGGCGAGGTCGAGGCGTTCCACCAGGTCGAAGCCGGTGGTGAGCTGGGGGAGCCCGACGACGCGGACCTCGGGCACATCGGGGAGGGGGGCGTTCACGGTCGGTCTCCTGCGGGTGCGTGCCAGGGTGCTCCGGCCGGAGGCGGGTAGAGCGGCCCCGGCAACTGTTCGGTCTCCTGGTCGGGCGTGGGAGGCGGGGGAGCGGCGTAGGTGGGCCTGAGCGCCTGCGCGGGAGGCGCGGGTGAGGGCGCGGGCCAGAGGTCGTCCGCCGTCCGCTCCTGCGGCCGTACGGAGGGCCGGGAGACGGCCCGGTACGCGGCGGAGATGCCCTGCCGGGGGCCCGCCGACGGCGAGGGGGCCGCGACAGGACCGGGGGCGAGCCGCCCGGAGCCGGGAGGCGGGGGCTCGTACCCCCGCGGGGCGTACTCCGGGGCACCCGGAGGCGCGTACTCCGCCTGCCCGTACTGCGGTTGTCCCTGGAGCCGGGGTTCGTACGCCGGTGGTACGTACGGTGGCACCGCGGGCTGAGCGGCGCCGGCGAGCGTCCGGGAGCGGACCGGGGTGCCGCGCACCCCGTGGTCGTCCTCGCCCCAGCCGGGAGCCTCGGGCGGCAGGCCCCTGGAGATCCGCGGAGGCAGGTGTTCCGAGCCGGGCGGCGGGGAAGAGCGTATGACCGGGTCCGATGCGGACACGGGCACGTCCGGGCTGATCAGGGCGGAGATCCGGTCGGTGATCGCGCGCTTGGCCGGGGGCGGAAGCAGACGGAGGCCGAGCGCGCCGGCCACCGCCGCCAGGCAGAGCATGTACATCACGACGACCCAGGTCGCGGGCTGCCTGCCCGCGTACAGCCCGTGCACCAGAGCGGAGCACCAGGCCGGGTAGGCCAGGGCGTGCAGTGCGCGCCAGCGGCCCGCGATCCTTCCCGGGGTGGCGAAGGCGCTGCGCATCGCCCCGGTCGCGGCAGCGATGATCATCAGCAGTCCGGCCAGCGAGCCGAAGCCGATGAGACCGGCGGTGCCGCCGACACCGGTGCCGAAGGGAATGAGGGCGCCGATCAGGCCGACGTGTCCGAGGGCGATCTTCACGGTGCCGTGCAGCAGGAGGAAGCCCAGCGAGGCGACGGCCGAGGCCCGGTGGATGCCCTGGCAGAGCAGCCGCTGACGGGTCGAGAGAAACAGCCGGTCGGTGGCCAGCAGGCCCCAGGCGACCGCCGCGGTGAGCGACACCAGCGTCAGGACGCCGGTGGTGAAGTCGAACGCGGTGCGCATGCCGTCGCTCCCGGCGACGGCGAGCAGAGGAATGAGGACCAGTGCCGCGACGGCCAGTCCGCCCCGCAGCGGGGGGCTCATTCCTGGGCTCGGGCTCATGGTGGGGGACGAGCGGATCCTGCGATGAGGCTTCATGGGGGGCGACTCCGAATGGCTCGGCAAAGCGGTCCCGTTGCCGCATGCTAGGTCGCCCCATACCGGCCGGTACGAGCTTTGAGCGGTTGCCCCGTTAGAGGGCAGTACGCGGAGTAACCTCCGGAGTGTGTGGGTCGTGTGGAAGCTTCGCGCGTTTCGCGTGCCTGCCGGTCCGGGGGCGGCGGGGCCCGCACCGCTCCCCGGCGGGCAGATGTGCCGGGCCGGGCCCCGGGCCCGTGCGGTACCCTGACGCCATGCGTGCCGTACGCCTTCTGCTTAGCGAGCCGCGCTGATCACTCCCGACCGGTGAGAATGCCTGGTCGGACTCGGCGCGGCGTCCCCTCCTGTGCGAGGGGATTTTTCGTTTCCGTAGACGTGTGTCCGTAGACGTGGGCGCCGGCAGATGACGATCGATGGAGCTTTGAGGATCATGAGCGAGACGAACACCGCGGCCGAGGTGGCCGCGCCGCACCGCTACACGGCAGCGATGGCCGCCGACATCGAGGCACGCTGGCAGGACTTCTGGGACGCCGAGGGGACGTACGAGGCTCCGAACCCGACCGGTGATCTGGCGGACGACCCCGAGCTGGCCGCCAAGCCGAAGAAGTTCATCATGGACATGTTCCCGTACCCCTCGGGTGCGGGCCTGCATGTCGGCCACCCGCTGGGCTACATCGCCACCGACGTCTACGCCCGCCACCAGCGGATGACGGGGCACAACGTCCTGCACACCCTCGGCTTCGACGCCTTCGGCCTGCCGGCCGAGCAGTACGCCGTGCAGACGGGCACCCACCCGCGGGCCTCCACCGAGGCCAACATGGAGAACATGAAGGTTCAGCTGCGCCGGCTGGGCCTGGGCCACGACAAGCGCCGCTCGTTCGCCACGATCGACGCGGACTACTACAAGTGGACCCAGTGGATCTTCCTGCAGATCTTCAACTCCTGGTACGACACCGAGGCCGGCCGGGCCCGCCCGATCGCCGAGCTGGTCGCCCAGTTCGAGAGCGGTGAGCGTCCCGTTCCCGGCGGCGGCGCATGGGGCGCGCTGAGCGCCGCCGAGCGCGCCGACATCCTGGGTCAGTACCGGCTGGCGTACGCGTCGGACGCGCCGGTCAACTGGTCGCCCGGGCTGGGCACCGTGCTGGCCAACGAAGAGGTGACGGCCGACGGCCGCTCCGAGCGCGGCAACTTCCCGGTCTTCAAGGCCAAGCTGCGCCAGTGGAACATGCGTATCACCGCCTACGCGGACCGGCTGCTGGACGATCTGGACGGGCTGGACTGGCCCGAGGCCATCAAGCTGCAGCAGCGCAACTGGATCGGCCGCTCCGAGGGCGCGCGCGTCGACTTCCCCGTCGACGGGGCCGGCGACATCACCGTCTTCACCACCCGTCAGGACACCCTGTTCGGCGCCACCTACATGGTGCTGGCCCCGGAGCACGAGCTGGTCGAGCGGATCATCCCCGCCGCCTGGCCCGAGGGCACCCACCCGGTGTGGACCGGCGGCCACGCGAACCCGGCCGAGGCCGTCACCGCGTACCGCAAGCAGGCCGCCGCCAAGTCCGACGTCGAGCGGCAGGCGGAGGCCAAGGACAAGACCGGCGTCTTCACCGGCGCGTACGCGACCAACCCGGTCAGCGGCGAGCAGGTTCCCGTCTTCATCGCCGACTACGTCCTGATGGGATACGGCACCGGCGCGATCATGGCCGTACCGGCGCACGACGCGCGCGACTTCGCGTTCGCGCGCGCCTTCGAGCTGCCGATGCGCTGTGTCGTCGAGCCGTCGGACGACCGCGGTACGGACGCCTCCTCGTGGGACGACGCCTTCGCCTCGTACGACGCGAAGCTGGTCAACTCCGCCAACGACGAGATCTCCCTGGACGGCCTGGGCGTCGTCGAGGCCAAGGCGAAGATCACCGAATGGCTGCAGGCGCGTGGCGTCGGCGAGGGCACCGTCAACTTCCGGCTGCGCGACTGGCTGTTCAGCCGTCAGCGCTACTGGGGCGAGCCCTTCCCGATCGTGTACGACGAGGAGGGCATCGCCCACCCGCTGCCCGAGTCGATGCTGCCGCTGGAGCTGCCCGAGGTCGAGGACTACTCGCCGCGCACCTTCGACCCGGAGGACGCCGACACCCAGCCCGAGACCCCGCTGTCCCGGAACGCCGACTGGGTCAACGTCACCCTGGACCTGGGTGACGGCGCCGGTCCGCGGAAGTACCGCCGCGAGACCAACACCATGCCGAACTGGGCGGGGTCCTGCTGGTACGAGCTGCGCTACCTGGACCCGAACAACGACCAGCGGCTGGTCGACCCGGCGATCGAGCAGTACTGGATGGGGCCGCGCGAGGGGCAGCCGACCGGTGGTGTCGACCTGTACGTCGGCGGTGCCGAGCACGCGGTGCTGCACCTGCTGTACGCCCGCTTCTGGTCCAAGGTCCTGCACGACCTGGGGCACATCTCGTCGGCCGAGCCCTTCCACAAGCTGTACAACCAGGGCATGATCCAGGCCTTCGTCTACCGGGACAGCCGCGGCATCGCGGTCCCGGCCGCCGAGGTCGAGGAGCGCGACGGCGGCTACTTCCACGGTGACGAGAAGGTCAGCCGCGTCCTGGGCAAGATGGGCAAGTCCCTGAAGAACGCCGTGACGCCCGACGAGATCTGCGGCGAGTACGGCGCGGACACCCTGCGGCTGTACGAGATGGCCATGGGACCGCTGGATGTCTCGCGTCCGTGGGACACCCGTGCCGTGGTCGGCCAGTACCGGCTGCTGCAGCGGCTGTGGCGCAACATCGTCGACGAGGAGACCGGTGAGGTCACCGTCGTGGACACGGAGCCCGGCGACGACACGCTGCGGGCGCTGCACAAGGCCATCGACGGTGTCGGCCAGGACATGGCGGGGATGCGCTTCAACACCGCCATCGCCAAGGTCACCGAGCTGAACAACCACCTGACGAAGGCGGGCGGCCCGCTGTCGCGGTCGGTCGCCGAACGGCTGGTGCTGCTGATCGCGCCGCTGGCACCGCACGTGGCGGAGGAGCTGTGGCGCCGGCTGGGCCACACCGAGTCCGTGGTGCACCAGGACTTCCCCGTCGCGGACCCGGCCTACGTCGTGGACGAGACGGTGACCTGCGTGGTGCAGATCAAGGGCAAGGTCAAGGCCCGGCTGGAGATCTCCCCGTCGATCACGGACGAGGAACTGGAGGCGCTGGCCCTGGCCGACGAGAACATCGTGGCCGCCCTGGGCGGGGCAGGGGTGCGCAAGGTGATCGTGCGGGCGCCGAAGCTGGTCAACATCGTTCCCGCGTAGTCGGCGGCCGGCCGTGTGGCCGGTGACCGGCCCGCGTGGCCGGTGATCGCCCCTGTCCGACCGCCCCGTCCGACCGGCGCCGGGCGGTCCGCCGCCGCGGGCGAGGTGCTCCGGGCGGCCGCCCGGATGTGCCAGGGCTTTCCCCTACGGGCAGGTTGGGGGTTCCGATGGAACCCTCGGCCTGCCCGTTCCGTTTACGGTAGAAGGGCGGGCCGCACGCGGGCAGCCGATTCGACAACCTAGGGGCGTTCATGGAAGCCGTGATCCTGATCCTGACGCTGCTGTTCGTCGCGTTCATGGCGCTCGGGGTGTACGCGGGGGTCAAGGCGGTGCGCGCGGCCAAGCGCGGCGTGGACCGGACGATCACCCAGGCCCGCCGCTCCGTGGAGGACACCGCGCTGCGGGCCAAGAGCTACGGCCAGCCGGGTGTGCCGGGTGAGCTCGCGCAGCTCCGGCTGGCGCTGCGCACCTCGATGCGGGCCACGCAGGACGCGCTGAACGCCGGAGCGCAGGAGGACGCCTCCCTCTCGGAGTCGCTCGCGCTCTTCCGCCGCCTGAGCGCCCATGGACACGAGCTCGACAACGACTTGAAGCGTCTGGAGCGCGAGCCGGACCGGGCGACGGTGGCCGATCTGCTGCCGGGCCTGAAGGAACGCACGCAGCGCATCACGCACTCCGCCGAATCGCTGCGCTGGGCGGCGCGTGACCGGGCGCGGCAGTTCGCCGACGACGACCTGGCCACGCTGAACGCACAGATCGACGTCGAGGCCGGAGCCCTGCGGCACTGGAAGACGGAGGAGCCGCAGGCCCAGGGCGACACCGCGGGCCGGAGCTGGAGCGGACCGGCCGACGAGGAGGCGCCGCAGGCGCTGGCTCCCGCCGACCCGCGACTGAACGCCGAGTACCCGTGGCAGAAGTCGGCCAGGCCCGAGACCACGAACTGACCGACCCCGCAACGGCGACCGGTCGCATGCGGTCGGATCGCGTGCCGCGCGTATACCGGTCGCACGCGGGCGGATTGCGTGCCGCGTGCGACCGGTCGGATGCAGTCGGATTGCGTGCCGCGTGTATGAGGAATGCGTACCGGAGAAGCCCGAAGCACGTCGAGACGGCCTCCGGCCCGATCGGAATTGATCAACAGGGTGGTCCCGGGCTGCCGTGTCCCCACCCCGGAAGGTAACCTCCGGCTCATGTCCCGCCATGTCGCGATCGTCACCGATTCAACGGCCTACCTGCCGCCCCAGACGATGGAACGGCACGGCATCACCGCGGTGCCGCTGACCGTCGTCCTGGGTGATCAGGCCCTGGAGGAAGGGACGGAGATCTCGGCCCGGTCGCTGGCTCTGGCCCTGCAGAAGCGCCGCTCCGTGACCACGTCACGGCCCAGCCCCGAGGTCTTCGCGGCCACCTATCGCGCGGTGGCGGAGGCGGGGGCCACCGGCATCGTCTCGCTCCATCTGTCCGCCGAGTTCTCCGGCACGTACGACGCGGCGCTGCTCGCCGCGAAGGACGCCCCCGTACCGGTACGTGTGGTCGACACCGGCATGGTCGCCATGGCCCTCGGCTTCTGCGCGCTGGCCGCCGCCGAGGCCGCGGAGGCCGGCGGCGGCCTCGACGAGGCGGTGGCGGCGGCCGAGAAGCGGGCGGAGGGCACGTCCGCGTTCTTCTACGTCGACACGCTGGACTATCTGCGCAGGGGCGGGCGGATAGGCGCGGCCCAGGCGCTGCTGGGGTCCGCCCTGGCCGTAAAGCCGCTGCTCCAGCTCGAAGGGGGCCGTATCGAGATGCTGGAGAAGGTGCGGACGGCGTCCAAGGCGATCGCACGGCTGGAGGAGATCGTCGCGGCGGAGGCGGGCACCGGTGCGGTGGACGTCGCGGTCCACCACCTGGCGGCCCCGGACGGTGCCGAACGGCTGGCGGAGCGGCTGCGGGGGCGGATCCCCGGGCTCGTGGACCTTCATGTCAGCGAGGTGGGCGCGGTGATCGGCGCACACACCGGGCCTGGCCTGCTGGGAGTTGTCGTCTCACCGCGCTGAAGTCGTCTCACCACGCTGAATCCCGATCCCGGTCTCCCTCCTGCCCTCACCCTTGTGGGTGGCGGAGTTATCCACAACTGTCGAGTTTTCCACCGTAATTGGTACGTCTCGGCGAGTTTTCGCGGAAGTGTCTAGCGTCGTGAGGCATGACCTTCCGATCGCTTCATGTATCCGGCGACGCGCGTGGCCTCGCTCCTCACCTGGCTCCGGCGGCGCCCGCTCTGTCCGAGGCCGTCCTCACCGCACATCGCGCCGTGCCTCGCGTCTCGCGTGGGAGCGGCCCGCCGGGGCGGGTCCGGCACAGGTCCGGTGTCCGTCCCGGGGGACCGGCCGGCACGTCGCCGGGCGGCGCCTCACGCGGTCGGCACGTGCGCGGGCGGAGAACCACGCGTGGGACGGACGCCGAAGTCGCGGCAGCCTCCCGGCTCCGGGCGGACGCCCTGATGGCGGGCGAGCGGGCGGGCGCGGATCCGCGAACGGCCGCCACCGTGCCGGCGGCTTCGGGTGCGGCTTCCCGTGCCCATCCCGGTGTGCCGTCCATCACCCCCTTCACTACGCCGTCCAACTCGCCTTCCGGTACGCCTTCCGGGACAGGGGGAGTCCCGGCATCCGGCGTGGCGGAGCCGGTTCGGGCCGCTCGTGACCGGGAGGCGCCCTCCTGGGCGGTGGCCGCGTCGCAGCCCCGGGGGGATCAGCCCGCCCAGGCACCGCCCACGTCCGGAGTGGGCCGCTCGGAGGCTTCGGCGGGCGGGCTGCCCTCCCTGTCGCGTAACGAGGCGCCCGGTTCGCCTGCCGCGCGTCAGAGATGGTGGCGGGAGGCCGGAGCCGCCCTGCGGGACCGGTTACCGCTGTGGGTGCAGCTCCGGTGCGGTCTGGAGCCGCGCACGCTCGCCGCACTCGCCGTCGTCCTGGTCGGGGCCGCTGTGCTGGCGGCGGCGCACTTCTGGTCGGCCCGCCCCGAGCCCGTGCGTGCCCCCGAGCGGATGGCCGAGGCCGCCGCGGTCCAGGCGGAAGGGGCCGGGGCCCCGTCGGCCCAGCTGTCCGGCACCGCGCCAGGACCGGCCACCGGTTCGCGGACCGGTGCGGGACCGGGTGGACGGATCGTCGTCGATGTGAGCGGCAAGGTGCGGCATCCGGGTATCAGACATCTGCCTGCCGGTTCCCGCGTCGAGGACGCCCTGCGCGCGGCAGGCGGCGTGCGCGAGGGCGCCGATGTCACCGGACTCAACCGCGCGCGTGTCCTGATGGACGGGGAGCAGGTCGCGGTCGGCGTGCCCCCGGCGCTGCCGGTCGGCGGACCGGCGGCGGCCTCCGGGCCCGGAGCCGGGCAGGGGGCGTTGGTGAGCCTCGGCACGGCCACCGTGGAGCAGCTCGAAACCCTGCCGGGCGTCGGGCCGGTGCTCGCCCAGCACATCGTCGACTACCGCACCGAGCACGGGGGTTATCGCTCGGTCGACGAACTGCGTGAGGTCGACGGAATCGGTGACCGCCGGTTCGCGGACCTCCGGCCCCTGGTCGGCCCATGAGCACCGCCGACGTCGATACGGACCCGGGCCGGCGGCAGGGCTCCGCCGACCCGTGCCAGGAAGCCCCTGCCGATCTGCGGCTCGTTCCTCCGGCCCTCGCGGCGTGGGCTGCGGCCGGCCTGGCCCTGGGCGCGCCGGGATGGTGGACGGCGGCGGGGGTGGTGCTCTGCACCTGCGCCGGCCTCGGCCTCGTCGTCGCCTCGCGGGCCAGGGCCCGCCGGGCGGGCGGGGCCTCGGGGTCCGAGGTCCCTTCGGGGTCCGGTGCGCCGCCGGAGCGCGCAGGGCCGGCGGGTCGCACCGGGCGGCCCGGGGACACGGGCGCGCCGGGGCCCGTGAGGACGCCAGGAAATGCGGGGCCAGCCGGGCGCAGGGGGCGGCTCGGGGATGCTGGACGGCTCGGGCGGCTCGGGGATGCTGGGCTGCTTGGCCGGTTCGGGGAGGCTGGGCGGCTCGAGGATGCTGGGCTGCTTGGCCGGTTCGGGGAAGCTGGGCGGCTCGGGCGGGCCGGGGCGGCGTGGGCCGGTGTCGCTGCCGGGGTGCTGCTCTGCGCGGCGGCGGGGGCCGCGGTGGCGGGGCTTCACAGCGCCGATGTCCGTACCGGCCCCGTTCCCGCGCTGGCGCTGGACTACGCGCGGGTCGAAGCGGAGCTCACCGTCACGTCCGATCCACGGCAGACCCGGCCGCGCGTGCAGGGCGACCACAGCACACCTGTATCCCTGCTCCTGAACGCCGAGATCAACCGGCTGACAGCCCCCGACGGCTCGGTCACCACGCTCAGCACCCCGGTGCTCGTCATGGTCGCCCCGGGGGAAGCGGCCGCGCGGTGGCAGCGGCTGCTGCCTTCCACGGGGCTGAGCATCAAGGGCCGTCTCGCACCATCGCGCCATGACGGAGAAAGGATCGCGGCCGTACTCGGCACCGACGCGGGCGAACCGCCACTCGTCACCGCGGAGCCGTCCACGCTCCAACGTGCCGCCGGACAGCTGCGCTCCGGACTGCGGGAGGCCACCGACGGGCTCGGCCCCGACGCGCGGGCCCTCCTGCCGGGACTGGTGGTCGGCGACACCTCCCGGGTCCCGCCCGAACTGCACGACGCCTTCAGGACCACCGACCTCACTCATTTGTTGGCCGTGTCCGGCGCCAATCTGTCGATCCTGCTCTTCCTCCTCATCGGGCCGCCGGGCACGGCCCTCCGCAGCGAACGCCGAGGCCTGGCGCCCAGGTTGGGCATCTCCCTGCGGGCGACCGCGCTGGCCGGCGGCGGGATCGCCCTCGCCTTCGTGATCGTCTGCCGCCCCGAGCCGAGCGTCCTGCGCGCGGCGGCATGCGGGCTGATCACGCTGCTCGCCATCGGCACGGGCCGGCGCAGATCGCTGATCCCCGCACTGGCCGCCGCCGTTCTGCTGCTCGTGCTGTACGACCCGTGGCTCGCCCGCAGTTACGGGTTCCTGCTGTCCGTGCTCGCCACCGGGGCGCTGCTCACGGTCGCGCCACGGTGGAGCGGATCGCTGCAGCGGCGCGGTGTCCCGGCACGGCTCGCCGAGGTGCTGGCATCGGCGGGAGCCGCGCAGGCGGTCTGCGCACCGGTGGTCGTGGTCCTCGCCTCCCGGGTCGGGCTGGTGGCGATCCCCTGCAATCTGCTGGCCGAGTTCGCGGTGGCCCCAGCGACGGTCCTGGGCTTCGCCGCGCTCGCCGCGGCCCCCGTGTCCATGCCCGTGGCGCAAGGGCTGGCGACGGTCGCAGGCTGGCCCGCCGGATGGATCGCCACCGTCGCGCGCACCGGAGCCGCCCTTCCCGGGGCGGAGGTCGACTGGCCGAGCGGCTGGCGCGGTGCGGCTCTCCTGGCGGTCCTCACCGCCGTCCTGGTGCTGTCCGCCCGCCGCCTGGCCCGCCATCCGTGGGTCTGTTCCGCCGCCGCGCTCCTGCTGGTGCTCGCGGTGCTGAGACCGGTGCCGCTCACCCGGCTGATGACGGGATGGCCGCCGCCGGGCTGGGCCTTCGCCCTGTGCGACGTGGGGCAGGGAGACGCCATGGTGCTCGCCGCGGGAGACGGCACGGGCGTGGTGGTGGACGCCGGTCCTGAGCCCCGGCTCGTCGACCGGTGTCTCCGAGACCTCGGTGTCACCCGCGTTCCCCTCCTGCTGCTGACGCACTTCCACGCGGACCATGTGCGCGGACTGCCCGGTGTGCTGCGGGGCCGTGAGGTCGGTGCGATCCAGACGACGCACCTGGACGAACCGCCCGAGCAGGCGGCGTTCGTGAGGAGAACGGCCGAGACCGCGCATGTCCCGATGGTCCGGGCGATACCGGGGGAGCGGCGCCGCGCCGGCCCGCTCGACTGGCAGGTGCTCTGGCCTGCCGCCGAGTCCTGGAGGGCGGGGTCGCCGTACGTGACCGAGCCCCGGGTGAAGGAATCGTCGTACGTGACCGAGGAGCCGAACGACTCCAGCGTCACCCTCCTCGTGCGGTCCGGCGGGCTGACCCTGTTGCTCCTCGGTGATCTCGAACCACCGGCACAGCGAGGGGTGTTGCGCGGTCATCCCACACTGCCCAGGGTCGACGTGCTCAAGGTCGCGCACCACGGCTCCGCCCACCAGGACCCCGCGCTCCTGAGCAGTGTCCGGCCTAGGCTCGCCCTCATCAGCTGCGGCGCGGACAACCCGTACGGCCATCCGGCGGCCCGTACGGTCGACGCGCTCGAAGCCGCGGGGGCGAAGGTTCTGCGTACCGACACCCATGGGGCGATCGCGGTGACCGGGGCAGGGGCCGGGCTGCGCGCGGCGGGACGCTCGTGAACGCGGAGTTCCCGCCCGGGTCGACCGAAAGGCCTAGGTCCGGTGGCTCATGCGGTGCGGTGCGGGCCGCGCCAGACTGCCGGTATGGACGAGGAACAGCCGCAGCCGACCAGGGCACCCGCACTCTCTACCGGCCCCGCGCCCGCCTGGGTGGACGCCTACCTGGAGCGTATCGGTGCCACCCGCCCCGCCCGCGCCGACGCGTCAGCACTGCGCGCACTGCAACTGCGCCACCTGCTGACCGTGCCCTTCGAGAACCTGTCGATCCATCTGGGGCAGGACATCGTCCTGGAGGAGGAGAAGCTGGTCGACAAGATCGTGACGGAGGGGCGGGGCGGCTTCTGCTACGAACTCAACGGTGCCTTCGCCGGGCTGCTGCGCGAGCTCGGGTTCCGCGTCACCCTGCTCCAGGCGCGGGTCTTCGGCGACGGCGGGCGCCTCGGCATCCCGTACGACCATGTCGCCCTGCGTGTGGAGACCGACGACGGTACGGGCCCCTGGCTCGCCGACGTCGGCTTCGGCGACCATGCCGTGCACCCTCTCGCGCTGGATGCCCGCACGGAGCAGGACGATCCCTGCGGTGTGTTCCGCTTCAGGGCGGCGCCTCAGGGTGACCTCGATCTGCTGCGCGGGGGTTCGCGGCAGTTCCGCCTGGACCTGAGGCCGCGTGTGCTGGCGGACTTCCGGGCGGGGGCCTGGTACCACCGCACCTCGCCGGACTCCCACTTCACCCGCTCCGTCGTCTGCTCCCGGCGCACCGAGGACGGCCGGGTGACCATCCGCGGCCGGACCCTGATCACGACCACGCACGGCGAGCGGTACGAGACGGAGTTGAGCACCGACGCCGACGTACTCGCCGCCTACCGCGACCACTTCGGGCTGGAGCCGGCAAGTCCGCCCGCCGTGCGCCCGGTCATGACCGCCTGACCGGGCCGGAGCGGGCCAGGCCGGGCCGGACCGGAGGGGGCCGGACCTGACCTGACCGGACCGCGGAGAGGAGAAAGGCGGGCGAAGCGGGCAATGCGGATCTTCGGTAGTATCTGCGTGCAGCGGTGCACAGCTGCGTACAGCTCGTCACAACCCCTCTGAGCTGCGGCGTTTGCCTCGAACCTCGCAACGATGATCGAATGTGCATTCGTCGGCGGGCCGCTGCTCCGACAACGACGTTCAGGTGTCGGGGGTCCGAGGTGAGAACCGCCCCTGGGGAGTGCGTGCACATGTTCGGCCGTTGGGCAGGCAGCAGAGCGAAGTCCGGCACCTCCCAGAACAGCCCCCTCGCAGGTCTCCCGGTGCCGCTCACCGCGGGCATGCTGAGCTGCCGGGTGCTGGACCCCGTCAGTGAACCCGTGCGGCGGGCGGACTTCGTCGTCACCGACAAGGCCGGCCGTACGATCGTCGGCGGCGAGACGGACCCCTTCGGGAACGTGGTCGCCACTGTGCCCGCGGGCGACTACCGCGTGGGGGTTACGGCCGACGGTTTCACCCCCTTCCACGGTTCGGCCACCGTGACCGAGGGCGGCCACGCGAGCCTCGGCGACGTGAGCCTCCAGGTCGCGCAGCCCCCGCAGCTCCCCGACCCGGGCGACTGGGAGATAGAGCCCACGCACACCCAGATCGGCTTCACCGCACGCCATATCGGCATGGCCCGCATCCACGGCAGGTTCAACACCTTCGCCGGCGCCGTCCGGATCGCGGACCGCATGGAGGACTCCGCCATGCACGTCGTCATCGACGCCTCGTCGATCGACACGAACGTGCAGATGCGGGACGACCACCTGCGCTCCGCCGACTTCCTCGACATCGGGCGCTACCCGACCCTGGAGTTCTACAGCGAGCGCTTCGTGCACCGCGGCGGCACCCGCTGGGGGGTCACCGGTGCGCTCACCCTGCACGGGGTGAGCCGGACCATCACGCTCGACACGCAGTACCTCGGTCTGGGCAACGGGCTGGAGGGCGAGACCAGGGCCGCCTGCCGGGCGACGACCGAGCTGCACCGCGAGGACTTCACGCTCACCTGGCAGACGATGCTGGCGCGCGGCATCGCGGTCGTCGGCCCCAGCATCAAGATCGACATGGACATCCAGATCGTCCCCAAGGGCTGAAGGCCGCCGGTTCCGCTCCCGTGGCATGTGGCCGCCGGTTCCGCTCCCGTGGCATGTGGCCGCCGGTTCCGCTCCCGTGGCACGCGGCCGCCGGTTCCGCTCCCGTGGCATGTGGCCGCCGGTTCCGCTCCCGTGGCATGTGGCCGCCGGCACCGCTCCCCGTGGCATGCGGCCGTCGGTGGGACGCCTACGGCTCCTCCAGCCAGCCCTCGTACTCCGCGGCGAAGGCGTCGAGCGCCGTGGAGTCCAGCCGTGCGGCCGGGTCCTCCACCACGACCAGCCACTGGGCGTCCTCGGCGTCGTCCTCCCCGGCCAGGGCGTCCCGTACAAGCTGGGGCTCCTCGGTGACGCCGAACCTGTCGGCCAGCTCCCCCGCGACCTCCTCGGCCGCGTCGCGGTCCGGCAGCACCAGCACATGTCTCACATCGCTCACCCGGTCATTCTCCGGTACGGCCGGGGCGGGCCCGCGCCCGGGCGGCTGCCCCGCATCGTTGTCACAGGGGCGTGGGATGCTGGACGACGATGGCCACCAGACGCAGTTCCACCGACGACCCGCTCGCCCCCGTCACCCTCGCCGTGGGCCAGGAAGACCTGCTCCTGGACCGCGCCGTGCAGCAGGTGGTGGCGGCGGCCCGCGCCGCCGACGCCGACACGGACGTCCGCGACCTCACCCCGGACCAGCTGCAGCCCGGGACGCTCGCCGAGCTCACCAGCCCCTCGCTCTTCGCCGAGCGCAAGGTGGTGATCGTGCGCAACGCGCAGGACCTCTCCGCCGACACCATCAAGGACGTCAAGGCGTACATGGGCGCGCCCGCCGAGGAGATCACCCTCGTGCTCCTGCACGCGGGCGGAGCCAAGGGCAAGGGGCTGCTGGACGCGGCGCGCAAGGCCGGGGCGCGCGAGGTGGCGTGCCCCAAGACCACCAAGCCGGCCGAGCGGCTGTCCTTCGTACGGTCGGAGTTCCGGGCGCTCGGGCGCTCCGCGACCCCCGAGGCGTGCCAGGCCCTGGTGGACTCCATCGGCAGCGACCTCCGGGAGCTGGCGAGCGCCGTCTCCCAGCTCGTGGCGGATGTCGAGGGCACCATCGACGAAGCGGTCGTCGGCCGCTACTACACCGGGCGTGCCGAGGCCTCCTCCTTCACCGTGGCCGACCGTGCCGTCGAGGGCCGGGCCGCGGAGGCGCTGGAGGCGCTGCGCTGGTCGTTGTCCACCGGAGTGGCTCCCGTCCTGATCACCAGCGCCCTCGCGCAGGGTGTACGGGCGATCGGCAAGCTCTCGTCGGCACGTGGCGGGCGGCCCGCGGATCTCGCCAGGGAGCTCGGTATGCCGCCCTGGAAGATCGACCGGGTGCGCCAGCAGATGCGCGGCTGGACGCCGGACGGGGTGGCGGCGGCACTCCTCGCCGTCGCGGCGGCCGACGCGGGGGTCAAGGGCGGCGGGGACGACCCCGAGTACGCCCTGGAGAAGGCCGTGGTCGCCATCGCCCGCGCGGCCCGCTCCGGAGGCCGCTGAGCTCTCGCGGGCGGGGGTGCGCAGGCCTGGCCCGGCGGAGGAGGCTGCTGAGCTCTCGCGGGCGGGGGTGCGCAGGCCTGGCCCGGCGGAGAGGCCGCTATGTCGTCGCGGTGTACACAACCCGCTCCGGAGGCCGCTGAGCTCTCGCGGGCGGGGGTGCGCAGGCCTGCCCCGGCGAAGGCCGCTGGGGCCCTTGCGGGGTGTGCGGGCCTGCCCGGCGGACGCACCCCGCGACCCCCGCACCCGGCCTCATCGGCGCACGCAGCATGCACGAAGGCCCCGGCCGTCGTCCTGGGGAGGACATCGGCCGGGGCCTTCGTTTCACGCTTGGTGCGCCGCACCCGCGTGGCGAACGCAGGTTCGGTGTGCGGCGCGGGGTGCCGGTCAGGAGCGGGAGAGAGGGCCCGCTGAGTCCGTTCCGGCGATCACATCAGTAGCTCAGCCCTGGAGGGCGGCAACCTTGAGCGCCAGCGCCGACTTCTTGTTGGCGGCGGCGTTCTTGTGGATGACACCCTTCGAGACAGCCTTGTCGAGCTGGCGCGACGCGTCACGGACGGCCACAGTGGCCTTCTCGACGTCACCGGCAGCGGCAGCCTCACGGGCCTTGCGGATCGAGGTCTTGAGCGAGGACTTGACGGCCTTGTTGCGCAGGCGCGCCTTCTCGTTCGTCTTGTTCCGCTTGATCTGGGACTTGATGTTCGCCACGAAAGAGCCTTTTCAGGTTCGTTGGATCTTCTATGTGCGCCACGTCGCTTCTGAGGGCCACGAGGCACAGCTGCCCACGGTAGCAGTCACCCTCGGACCGGCCCAAACCGGTCCCGGCCCCGCAGGCGTGGGACCATGGAGGCTACGTATCGATCCGTCCGACCCGACATCGACCCGAGACACGGCGTCCGGCGTCTCAAGAATCAGGACCCTGCGTGCCCGCGACTCCTACCAACGTGCCCGAGCCGAGCCGTACCGACCCGGCGCTGATCCGCAATTTCTGCATCATCGCGCACATCGACCACGGCAAGTCGACCCTTGCCGACCGGATGCTCCAGCTGACGGGAGTGGTCGACCAGCGGCAGATGCGCGCCCAGTACCTCGACCGGATGGACATCGAGCGCGAGCGCGGCATCACCATCAAGTCCCAGGCGGTCCGTCTGCCGTGGGCGCCCACCGAGGGCGAGGACAAGGGCTCGACCCACATCCTCAACATGATCGACACCCCCGGCCACGTGGACTTCACCTACGAGGTCTCCCGCTCCCTGGCGGCGTGCGAGGGCACGGTCCTCCTGGTCGACGCGGCCCAGGGCATCGAGGCGCAGACGCTGGCCAACCTCTACCTGGCGATGGAGAACGACCTCACCATCGTCCCGGTGCTCAACAAGATCGACCTGCCGGCCGCGCAGCCGGAGAAGTTCTCCGAGGAGCTGGCCAACCTCATCGGCTGCCAGCCCGAGGACGTGCTCAAGGTCTCGGCGAAGACCGGCATCGGCGTGGACGCGCTGCTCGACCGGGTCGTCCGGGACGTCCCGGCCCCGATCGGCCAGGCGGACGCCCCGGCCCGCGCGATGATCTTCGACTCGGTCTACGACGCCTACCGCGGTGTCGTCACCTACGTCAGGGTCGTCGACGGCCAGCTCAACAAGCGCGAGCGCATCAAGATGATGTCGACGGGCGCCACCCACGAGCTGCTGGAGATCGGTGTCTCCTCCCCGGAGATGACACCGGCCGACGGCATCGGCGTGGGCGAGGTCGGCTACATCATCACCGGTGTGAAGGACGTCCGGCAGTCCAAGGTCGGTGACACCATCACCTCCCTGAACAAGGGGGCGACCGAGGCGCTGGGCGGCTACAAGGACCCCAAGCCGATGGTGTTCTCGGGGCTCTACCCCCTGGACGGCTCCGACTACCCGGACCTGCGCGAGGCGCTGGACAAGCTCCAGCTCAACGACGCCGCCCTGGTGTACGAGCCGGAGACCTCGGCCGCGCTCGGCTTCGGCTTCCGCGTCGGCTTCCTCGGCCTGCTGCATCTCGACGTGATCCGTGAGCGCCTGGAGCGAGAGTTCGGCCTGGAGCTCATCGCCACCGCCCCCAACGTGGTCTACCGCGTGGAGATGGAGGACGGCTCGGAGCACATCGTCACCAACCCGAGCGAGTTCCCCGAAGGCAAGATCGACAAGGTGCACGAGCCGGTCGTCAGGGCCACGGTCCTGGCGCCCAGCGAGTTCATCGGCGCGATCATGGAGCTCTGCCAGAACCGGCGCGGCACCCTGCTCGGCATGGACTACCTCTCCGAGGACCGGGTCGAGATCCGCTACACCCTGCCGCTCGCCGAGATCGTCTTCGACTTCTTCGACCAGCTGAAGTCCAAGACCCGCGGTTACGCCTCCCTCGACTACGAGCCCACCGGCGAGCAGTCCGCCCAGCTCGTCAAGGTCGACATCCTGCTGCACGGCGACAAGGTGGACGCCTTCTCGGCGGTCACGCACAAGGACAAGGCGTACGCCTACGGTGTCCGGCTCGTCGCCAAGCTGCAGAAGCTCATCCCCCGGCAGAACTTCGAGGTGCCGATCCAGGCGGCCATCGGCTCCCGGGTCATCGCCCGTGAGACCGTCCGCGCCATCCGCAAGGACGTCCTCGCCAAGTGCTACGGCGGTGACATCTCCCGTAAGCGGAAGCTGCTGGAGAAGCAGAAGGAAGGCAAGAAGCGGATGAAGATGGTCGGCAACGTGGAGGTGCCGCAGGACGCGTTCATCTCCGTACTGTCGACCGACGAGTCGGCCGGCGAGGGCAAGGGCAAGAAGTAGCCCCCGCGCCCGCCCCCGGTCCGGGAGCACAGGCGCCCCCGGTCCGGGAGCACAGGCACGCCGGGTCCGCGAGCACAGGCGCCCCCACCCGGGTGCGCCCGGCCCTCCCGGACTCTCGTCGGCCCGGCGTGGCCGGGAGCACCGTCATGGACGTACCCGGCCGTACGACCTGGGTGTACGCGGGAACAGTCCAACTGGCCCCCGCGCCGCGGATGTCCGCGGTGCGGGGGTCCGGTTCGTTATGAAGCGGCGGCCTGTTGCCTCTTACGCGACGGTCCCGGGCGCTCTACTCTGATCACCACCCGTTAGTTACTCGCCAGTTAAACAAGCAGGCCGAGCGGGAACGAGAAGCAGGACATACAAGCAGCAGCACCCATAAGCCGGTCGTAGCAATGCCGCAGGCCCGGAGGACGTCGTGAGCGACACACAGACCTTGATCGATAGCCGACCGCCCTCCGTGGCGACTCTCTTCGTCGACCGCGTGGCGGCCACACCGGACGGTGAGGCGTACCGCTACCCGGTGCCGGCCGCCTCGGGCACGGGCCCGGACGAGTGGAAGTCGCTGACCTGGGCGGAGGCCGCCAAGCGGGTGTACGCCGTCGCGGCCGGTCTGATCGCTCTGGGTGTCCAGCCGGAGCAGCGCGTCGCTCTCGCATCCTCCACCCGGGTCGAATGGATCCTGGTCGACCTGGGCGTCATGTGCGCGGGTGCCGCCACGACGACGGTCTACCCGTCGACGAACACCGAGGAGTCCGCCTTCATCCTGGCCGACTCCGAGAGCCGCGTCCTGATCGCTGAGGACGCCGTCCAGCTGGCGAAGGCACGGGAGAGCAGGGCCCAGCTGCCCGGCCTGGCGCATGTCGTCGTCATTGATCCGGCCGGTGTCGAGCCCGCGGACGAGGACCCCGAGGGCTGGCTCCTCACGCTGGCCGACCTGGAGGCCCGGGGCGCCGAGCACCTGGCGAAGAACCCGGACGCGGTCACCGAGCGGGTCTCCGCCATCACCGCGGACCAGCTGGCGACCCTGATCTACACCTCGGGCACCACCGGCCGCCCCAAGGGCGTACGGCTGCCGCACGACAACTGGTCGTACATGGCCAAGGCGACCGTCTCCACCGGGATGATCAACCCGGACGACGTCCAGTACCTCTGGCTTCCGCTCGCGCACGTCTTCGGCAAGGTGCTCACATCCGGCCAGATCGAGGTCGGCCACGTCACGGCCGTCGACGGGCGCGTCGACAAGATCATCGAGAACCTCCCGGTGGTCCAGCCGACCTACATGGCCGCCGTGCCGCGCATCTTCGAGAAGGTCTACAACGGCGTCGCGGCCAAGGCGCGGGCGGGCGGCGGGGCCAAGTACAAGATCTTCCAGTGGGCGGCCGGGGTCGCCCGCGAGCACGCCAAGGTGTCGCAGGACAACTTCCGCCGCACCGGCAAGGCCTCCGTCCCCTTCGGTCTCGGCGCCAAGCACAAGGTCGCCGACACCCTCGTCTACGCCAAGATCCGTGAGGCCTTCGGCGGCCGGCTCCGCGCCTGCATCTCCGGCTCCGCCGCGCTCGCCCCCGACATCGGTCTCTTCTTCTCCGGCGCGGGCATCCACATCCTGGAGGGCTACGGCCTCACCGAGTCCAGCGCCGCCTCCTTCGTCAACCCGGGCGAGGCCTACCGCACCGGAACCGTCGGCAAGCCGCTCCCCGGCACCGAGGTCCGGATCGCGGAGGACGGCGAGATCCTGCTGCGCGGCCCCGGCCTCATGGAGGGCTACCACCAGCTGCCGGAGAAGACCGCCGAGGTACTGGAGTCCGACGGCTGGTTCCACACCGGTGACATCGGCGAGCTCTCCCAGGACGGCTATCTGCGGATCACGGACCGCAAGAAGGACCTGATCAAGACGTCCGGCGGCAAGTACATCGCCCCGGCCGAGGTCGAGGGCCAGTTCAAGGCGGTCTGCCCGTTCGTCTCCAACATCCTGGTGCACGGCGCGGACCGTAACTTCTGCACCGCGCTCATCGCGCTCGACGAGCCGACCATCCTCGGCTGGGCCGAGGAGAACGGGCTGGGCGGCAAGCCGTACGCGGACGTCGTGGCGTCCCCGCAGGCCGTGGAGCTCATCGAGGGCTATGTGAAGCGGCTCAACGAGGGCCTGCAGCGCTGGCAGACCATCAAGAAGTTCCGGCTGCTCCCGCGCGACCTCGACATCGAGCACGGCGAACTGACCCCCAGCCTCAAGCTGAAGCGGCCGGTTGTCGAGCGCGAGTACAAGGACCTGATCGACGACATGTACGCGGGTTCCCGCGAGGTATAGCGGCGGGATGTGCGCGGGTTCCCGCGAGGCATAGCGGCGGGGTGTACGCGGGTTCCCGCGAGGCACGGCGACCGACATCCACGCGAGGTGCCGCGAGGCACAGCGGCGGGATGTGCGCAGGTTTTTCGCGAGGCCCGGAGCCCGCAGGAACGTCACGGCGGGGCCGGTGGGTGCGGGAGCCCGAGGCCGGGGCCCCGGAGCAGCTTGCGCTGATCCGGGAGACCGTGCGCCGGGCCAAGGTGCCGCGCG
>NZ_JBSFDD010000003.1:0-225729 GCF_053593715.1 Streptomyces sp. NPDC002125
AGCTCGTAGGTGAGGCGGCGCAGTTTCGCTTTGCCCGCCCGCACCGCTCAGCTGCCGGAGAGGTCCCCGCCCCGCCCGCACCGCTCAGCTGCCGGAGAGGTCCCCGCCCCGCCCGCACCGCTCAGCTGCCGCTGAGGTCCCCGTCGCCGCCGGTCAGGAGGCCGATGACCTCCTTCGAGCTCAGGCCGCGCCCCCGGGCGCTCTCCTCCTCGTAACGCCGGGAGCCCAGTTCCTCGCGCAGCCGCTCCAGGGCCGGCGCCACCTCGGCCTCCTCCACCGCCGACCGCGGGCTGTGCTCCCGCCAGCCTCCGGCCGCCGCGAGAATCCGCGCCGACGTGGCGCACCGGCCCAGCTTCACCAGGATGATCCCGGCCGCCTCCGCCAGATGCGCGGTGAAGGCCTCGGCGCAGCCCGCCTCCACGGCCAGCACCAGCGCATCGGTCACCCCAAGCAGTCCCCCGGCCGGTCCCCCCGAGGGTTCGAAGACGCTGATGCGCGCCGAGAGGCCGAGTACGGCCGCCTCGAACTGCGGCGGCCTGCCGCCGTAGGACTGGGCGCCCCGGGCCGAGTCGACGTACCGGCGCGCCCTCGGGATCTCCCCGGAGGTGAGGGCGATCGAGGCCCGCAGGAAGTCCACGTAGGCGCGCGCGTCCAGCACATGCCTCCGCTCGGCCTCCGCCTCGGCCTCGGCCAGGCCGTTCCAGGCGGCCTCCAGATCACCGGTCTGGTAGGCGAGTTCGGCGAGTCGGCCGATCAGGAACGGGGTCTCCGCGTGGGCGCCGACCTCCTGGGCCAGCTCCAGCGCCTCCTGATAGGCCGCCCGCGCTTCCTCGTACCTCCCGCGCTTCATTCCCGCCTCGGCGGCGGCGCTCGCCACCTGGCCGCGCAGATAGCGGTCGCCGACCCGGCGGCTCAGCAGGCGCAGTTCGGCGAGGTCCGCGTCGACGCCGTCCATGCCCTCGGGTCCGTGCGGGGTGTCCACCACCATCTGGGTGCGCGACATCAGGGTGAAGCCGTACTCCCAGTCGCCGCCGTACTCCCGGGTGCAGGCGACGGCGGCGTCGAAGTGCGCGTGCATGTCGCGGGTGAGGTCACGGTGGACGTACGACGTCATCGGCCAGAGCAGCCCGGGGAAGCGGGCGGATTCGGGGCCGCACGCGCCGAAGGCCCGGGCCACGCGGGTGATCATGGCCTGGAGCTCCTCGTCCTCGTAGATGTTCTCCGTCGGCCTGTTCTCCACGGCGAGGAAGAACCGCAGCATGTGCAGGTGCATGCGGGGCCAGTGACGGGGGTCGGCCGGGTCGGCGGGGTCCTCGCCCAGTGCTGCCGCCCGGTCGGCCCAGGAGAGGCCCTCGATACGGAAGTTGCGCAGCCACCAGAACCACCCCATGGCGAGCACCAGGCGCAGCGCGTCCCGTTCGCAGGGGCTGCCGTGGACCGTGCGGTGCAGGGCGGCGCGGATGTTGTCGAGGTCCGCCTCCAGCCGTCCGATCCAGGGCATCTGCCCACCGGAGCGCAGCTGCGGGTCGGCTTCCTCGGCCAGCGCGGTGAAGTGGGCGAGGTGGGCCGTGTGCGCGGCCGTCCGGAGGGCCGGGGTCTCGGCGGCGCGCTCGGACGCGTACTCGTGGATGGTCTCCAGGAAGCGGTAGCGCATCTCGCCGCCGTCCGCGGGTGCCGCGACCACGAGCGACTTGTCCACGAGTGCGCCGAGCAGGTCGGCGGCGTCGGGTCCGGCCACGGCCTCGGCGGCGGCCAGGTCCCACCCGCCCGCGAAGACGGAGGCCTGCCGCAGCAGGGTCCGCTCGTCCGGCGACAGGAGGTCCCAGGACCAGTCCACGACCGCCCGCAGCGTCTGCTGCCGGGGCAGCACGGTGCGGCTGCCGCTGGTGAGCAGGCGGAAGCGGTCGTCGAGGCGGTCGGCGATCTGGCGCGGGGTGAGCAGCCGGAGCCGGGCCGCGGCCAGTTCGATGGCGAGCGGAAGGCCGTCCAGCCTGCGGCAGATCTCCGCGACGGCGTCCGGGGTCCCGGCGACGGCCGGCTCTGCTCCCGCTCCCGTCTCGAAGTCCGGCCGCACCGCCCGTGCCCGCTCGGCGAAGAGGCGGTGGGCCGGGTCGGGCGGCAGCGGGCCCAGCGGGCGCACGGCCTCGCCCGGCACCCCGAGGGGCTCGCGGCTGGTGGCGAGGATGCGCAGTCCCGGGCAGTGCGTGAGGAGGGTCTCCGCGAGGGCCGCCGCGGCGTGGACGACGTGTTCGCAGTTGTCGAGCACGAGGAGGAAGGGGCGGTGGCGCGACCGGAGGGAGAGATGTTCGACGAGCCGCTCGGTGGGGTCCGCACGCGGCACGTGCCCGGCGCCGCCCTGCAGAAGAGTCGTCTCGCGCAGGCCGAGCGCGGAGAGCACGGCGCCCGGTACTGCCGACGGGTCGTCGACCGGGGCCAGTTCCGCGAGCCAGGCGCCCTGGCCTGCGGCGGACTGCTCGGCCAGCCGGGTCTTCCCCGAGCCGCCGGGGCCGGTGAGGGTGACGAGGCGGGCGTTCGACAGATCGGAGCGGATGAGGCGGAGCTCGGCTTCGCGGCCGACGAAGGAGGTGAGCCGGGGGCGGATGTTGCCCTCGGCGGGGTACGTACCGCCCGCATGTGGCGTGGAGGGCTCCCGCGCGTCGAGGAGCTCCCGGTGGAGCTCGGTGAGCTCCGGCCCGGGATCGGTGCCCAGGCCGTCGGCGAGGGCCCGGCGGATCTCCTCGTACGTGACGAGCGCGTCGGCCTGCCTGCCCTCGGCCCGCAGGCCGCGCAGCAGTTGGGCGTGGAGCGGCTCGTTGTACGGGTGGGCCGCCGTCAGTTCCCTGAGCTCGGGTACGAGTCCCGCCGTGGCCCCGCGCCGCAGGTCGGCCTCGACGCGCTGCTGGAGCGCGGTGAGCCTGCGTGCCTCGGCCCTGAGCCCCTGCTCGTGTCCCGGGAGATCGGCGAGTGCGGGACCTCGCCAGAGGGCCAGGGCGTCGCGCAGGGTGCGCGCGGCGGCCTGGGGGTGGCCCGCGTCGAGCTCGGCGGCGCCCTGGCGGGCGAGGCGTTCGAAGACGTACAGGTCGACGGAGTCGGAGCCCGCGGCGAGCGCGTAGCCACCGGGGGTGGCGGTGACCGTCTCCCTGCCGAGGGCACGGCGCAGCCGGCCGACGAGTGCCTGGAGCGCGGCAGGGGCGTCCTGCGGCGGTTCGTCCGCCCATACGTCGTCGATGAGCGCGGCGACGGGTGCGGGGCGGCCCGCGCGCAGGGCGAGTGCCGCGAGCAGGGTGCGCAGCCGCGTACCGCCGACGGGCAGCACACCGCCGTGCTCGTCTCGCGCCTCGGTGACGCCCAGGATCAGGTACCGCACCGGGCCATTGTGTCCTGGCGGGACCGGCGCACCGCAGCCCGCCGGGGAAGCGGTCAGGCCTGGAGCGTCCGGCGGGCCGGGACCACTCCGCCCGCCACCGCGCGCTGGCGCGGGGCCGCCGTGCCCGTCCAGCAGGTGCCCCGGCGGGTGACCAGGCGGCGGAGCCAGAGTTCCGTGGACGCCAGCTCGGCCAGGCCGTCCAGGGGCAGGGGCTCGCCCTCGCACGCCGCGCGCAGGGCCTTGCGGACGACGCGGGCCTCGATCAGACCGGCGTCGGCGAGCAGCGGGGCGTCGAAGAGGGAGATCAGCTCCGGGAGCGCGGTACGCAGGCCGATCCGGCCCGCCGCGTTCGCGGTGGCCTGCGACGGGGTGCCCCAGCCGGGCGGGAGGTCGTGGATGCCCGCGCCCGCGAGCACCCTGCGCAGGATGGCCGCCCGGGCTCCGGGCTGGACCCGCAGCGATTCGGGGAGGGCACGGGCGGCGCGCACGACCTGGTTGTCCAGGAAGGGGGCGTGCAGCCGCTGGCTGCGGATCTCGGCTGCCTGCTCCAGAATCCGCTGGTCCGCGGCGTGCCGGGCCAGCGCCGCGCGGGCCCGGGCCTCTCCCGGGCGCTGGACCGACGCCGGGCGGATCGCCGCCTCCTGGAGACGAACCGATACTTCCGCGAGGGCCTCTCCGGTGAGCCAGCGCGCCGCCGGACCCGGCCGGGACCAGGCCAGGGAGGCGAGCGAGGCGTCGGCGGGGGTGTCGAGGTCGGGGGCGTCGCGGTTGGCCTCGGGCAGCAGGGAGGCCGCCGTTTCGAGACCGGTGCGGTACGACGTACGGGCCAGCCTGCGGGCGGCGCGGTAGACGGCCAGCGGGACGAACAGGGAGTGCGTGGAGGGCCCTTCGGCCCTGGCGAGCGCGGCTACGGGCCGCAGGAGATGGCGTCTGCGCCGGTCCATGAGGAGGTCGGCCAGGCGTGCGGGGTGCGCGTCCAGGACCTGCCGGGCGCCATGGCCGACGAAGTGGTCGGCGCTGCCCGCCGCCAGTCTGCGGCGGTGGCGTTCGGCGACGACCAGGGAGGGGGCGGGCTCGTCGGTGAGCGGACCGCTCTCCAGCGACGCGTAGGGCAGGGCCTCCTCGCCGGCGGCGACGACCACATGGTGCAGCCGTGGGTCGGCCGCGATGACCCGGGCGCGCTCCAGCTCGTCCTCGCGTCCCTGGGTGGAGAGGTCGTTGAAGGTGACGGCGAGCAGCCGCTCCCCCGCGCCCGTGCCGTGGCCCAGCACGGTGCCCGGCAGCCCGGGCAGTCCCGCCGCCAGCAGGGCGAGGGTGGCGGACGCGCTCCCGCCGGAGAGGTCCGAGCCGATACCGGGCACGGGCGCCCCCCGGGCCGCGCGGCGTTCCGCCGGCCCCATGCCGGGGACCGGCCCCGGGTCGGGCGGCAGGGTCTCCGGGGCGTGCCGCGGGGCCGTGAGCCGAGCGCGCACGGCCTCGACCAGCGCGTCCCGTACGCCCTCGACGGCGCTCACCGGGTCGGCCTGGGGCGCGGCCACGGCGAGCGAGGCCACCGCCTCGTACCCGGTGATCTCGCGCGAGCCCTCCCGCAGGATCAGCGCGTGGCCCGGCGGGATCCGCTTCACGCCCGCGTACGGAGTGCCGTCGCCCAGCGCCTCCGGGGTCTCCGGGCAGGCCAGCAGCGCGGCCAGGTGGCCGATGTCCAGCTGGGCCTCGATGAGGTCGGCGAGCGGCAGGGCTGCGGTGGCGTAGGCCGTGCCGTTGGCCCAGGGCGTGTGGAAGACGGGGCGGGCTCCGGCGAGGTCTCCGGCGACGGTGATGCGGCGGCCGATCTGCACCACGGCGGTGTAACTGCCCGGCCAGGCCGTCAGATGGCGCAGCGCCCCGCCCCGGGCGGCGAGCAGCCCGACCCGCAGCTGCTCGTCGGTGGCCCCGCAGCAGCCGAGGACGGCGAGACGGGTCGTGGGCGCGCCCTCGGGGGTGGCGACCGTGATCACCCGGATCTCGTCGGGGCGCCAGTCGCCGACCGCCCAGAGCGGATCGGGGTCGCCCCACAGGAGCTGGGAGCCCACGGGATGGACGGTGCGCCCGTCCCCGTGGTGGCCGACCGCGCCCACGGTGCCGAAGCTCGCGGCGATACTGCTCCACCCCACCAACCAACGCACCGCCGCCTCCACAGGCTGTGGACGAACCGGCGGACCAGGACACGGGAACGCCGTTGCGGGACATGCTGCCACGACAACGGCGACCCGGAGGGGGTACGGGCGGCGCACACCGGATGTGCATGCGCCCCTGGCAAAGGCCCGGCCGCACCGGGCCGGTCCCCCGGCAACGAAGCTGGCGCCCGCGGGGGTTGGGGCGGTCGGCTCCCAAGAAGGGCCCCGCCTCGGCCGGTTCCCGCGACAGACACAATCCGGCCATAGTCGGACCACTTCCCGGTGCACCGCTCGACCGGCGCTATTCGGCCATTCTCCGATCGCTGAGATACCGCGCGTTTCGCCGCCGGCCGCCCTCCGCGGGGCCCTCGCCCGGCTCCTGGCGCCCCCCGGGAGCCACCTCCGGGTCCACCGGCGGAGCTCCCGCGCACCGGCCGCGGCGGGGCGGTGGCGTGCGGGCCGGCGCATCCCCCCGGTGCGCCGGCCCGCACGTCCGCTCCCCGTGGCACATCCCGTACGGCGCACAGTCCGGGAGGTGTTCGTCACCTCCCGGACCGGTTCGCCGCCCGCGGGGATTGGGGCGGCGGTCTCCCCCAGCCCGCAGAGTCCAGTTCGGCGGGCCGACCCACGCAGGACCCATCGAAGCGCTTGCGTACCGGCCGGACCAGAGCGCACGGCCGGGCGCACGGCCACACACCAGGAGCACGGTGCCCGTGCCCCCCGGACCGTACGGACAACATTCCCGCCATACGGAGGTCTGCCCCTTAACGGTGGGGATGCGGCGAACTACGCTGGGTTTACCGATGTTCTCAGCAGAGCGGCATATTCCACGGGGCTCGGCCAAATGCGTGTGCGGCCGGAGTGCCCGGGACCGTAGCTGGGGAGGACACGGTACGAATGCCGCGCGCCCGACGGTGACGCGGCGGCCGTCTGTGTGTCGAGGGGTGGCGCATGTCCAGGGAGCAACGCGGGCCGAACGAGAAGCTCGGCACGGTTCTCGCCCTCGCGGGAATCAGCAACGCCGGGCTCGCCCGGCGGGTCAACGACCTCGGAGCGCAGCGCGGTCTGACACTTCGCTACGACAAGACCTCGGTGGCCCGCTGGGTCGCCAAGGGCATGGTGCCGCAGGGTGCGGCGCCCCATCTCATCGCGGCGGCGATAGGGGCCAAACTCGGCCGTCCCGTCCCGCTGCACGAGATCGGTCTCGCCGACGCCGATCCGGCCCCCGAGGTCGGGCTCGCCTTCCCGCGTGACGTGGGCGAGGCGGTGCGTTCCGCGACCGATCTCTACCGGCTGGATCTGGCGGGCCGCAGGGGCGGCGGCGGCATCTGGCAGTCGCTGGCGGGTTCCTTCGCCGTGAGCGCCTACGCGACCCCCGCCTCCCGCTGGCTCATAACCCCGGCCGACCCGTCGGTCGCCCGGGGCCCGTCCGCCGTCCAGGGCCCGGTCCCCGGACCGGAGGGCGCACACGGGGCGCCCGGCGGCATCCCCGTGCAGCCCGGCCCCGACACCGCGTCCGACGTGTCGCTCCTGCGCGTCGGCCACAGCGATGTGACCAAGCTGCGGGAGGCCGCCCAGGACGCGCGCCGCTGGGACTCCAAGTACGGCGGCGGCGACTGGCGTTCCTCCATGGTCCCGGAGTGCTTACGGGTCGACGCCGCGCCTCTCCTCCTGGGTTCGTACAGCGACGAGGTGGGCCGGGCGCTCTTCGGCGCCTCCGCCGAGCTGACCAGGCTCGCCGGCTGGATGGCCTTCGACACCGGCCAGCAGGAGGCCGCCCAGCGCTACTACATCCAGGCGCTCCGCCTGGCCCGCGCCGCAGCCGACGTACCGCTCGGCGGCTACGTCCTGGCATCGATGTCGCTCCAGGCGACCTACCGGGGCTTCGCCGACGAGGGTGTGGACCTCGCGCAGGCCGCGGTGGAACGCAACCGGGGGCTCGCCACCGCACGGACCATGAGCTTCTTCCGGCTGGTGGAGGCGCGCGCCCACGCCAAGGCCGGCGACGCACCGGCCGCGGGGGCCGCGCTCAGGGCCGCCGAGAGCTGGCTGGAGCGGTCCCGGACCGGCGACTCGGACCCTGCCTGGCTCGGCTTCTACTCGTACGACAGATTCGCCGCCGACGCGGCCGAGTGCTACCGCGACCTCAAGGCGCCCCGCCAGGTGCGCCGCTTCACCGAGCAGGCCCTGTCGAAACCCACCGACGAGTTCGTCCGCTCGCACGGGCTGCGGCTCGTCGTGTCCGCGGTCGCCGAGCTGGAGTCGGGCAACCTCGACGCGGCCTGCGCGGCGGGCACCCGGGCGGTGGAGGTGGCGGGCCGCATCTCGTCCGCCCGCACCACCGAGTACGTGCGCGACCTCCTGCACCGCCTGGAGCCGTACGGCGACGAGCCGCGCGTCGCCGAGCTCCGCGAGCGGGCGAGACCGCTCCTGGTCGCCCCGGCGTAGGGGCTGTCCCGTGGGGGCCGCCGGAACGCCCCGGTATGCCCGGCCCTGTGACGGCCGCGCGCCACGCCCGCCGCAACCCGTGGTTTGAGCCCGTTGTCAGTGGGTCAGTGCACTATCGGGGTGGGAGGTGGCGTGATGATGACGCACGCGGCGTACGACTGCGATGTGCTGGTGATCGGCGGCGGGATCGTCGGTCTGTCGACGGCGTACGCGATCACGCGCACCGCGCCCGGCACCAGGATCACGGTGCTGGAGAAGGAGTGGGGTCCCGCCCGGCACCAGACCGGGCGCAACAGCGGGGTGATCCACAGCGGCATCTACTACCCGCCGGGCTCGCTCAAGGCCCGCTACGCGGTGCGGGGCTCCGCCGAGCTCGTCGAGTTCTGCCGGGAGCACGGCATCGCCCACGCGGTCACCGGCAAGCTGATCGTGGCGACGGACAGCGCCGAGCTGCCGCGGCTCCACGCCCTGGTGCAGCGCGGCCGGAAGCACGGCCTGCCGGTCCGGGAGCTCGGCCCCGCCCAGATCGCCGAGTACGAGCCACGGGTGCGCGGCCTCGCCGCGATCCGGGTCGGCACGACGGGGGTCTGCGACTTCACCGCGGTCGCCGCCCGGTTCGCCGCCGAGGTGACCGCCTCGGGCGGCCAGGTGCGTTACGGCGCGGAGGTCGTCGCCGTCGACAGGCGCCCCTGGGGCGTCGCGGTGCGCACGTCCGACGGACAGGTGGTCAGGGCCAGAGTGCTGGTCAACTGCGCGGGGCTGTACAGCGACCGGGTGGCCCGGCTCGCCGGCGACGACCCGGGAGCCAGGATCGTGCCGTTCCGCGGGGAGTACTACGAGCTGGCCAGGCCCGAGCTGGTGCGCGGGCTGGTCTATCCGGTGCCGGACCCGGCGTTCCCCTTCCTCGGGGTGCATCTGACCAGAGGCGTCGACGGCACGGTCCACATCGGGCCGAACGCGGTCCCGGCGCTGGCCCGCGAGGGGTACGGCCGGACGGCCGTGCGCCCGGGCGAGCTCGCCGGCACCCTGGCCTGGCCGGGCTCCTGGCACCTCGCCCGGCGGCACTGGAGATACGGGGCGGGCGAGCTGCACCGGTCCCTGTCGAAGAGCGCCTTCACCCGGGCCGTCCAGCGGCTCCTGCCCGAGGTCACCGAGGCCGACCTGCGGCCGTCCCCGGCCGGCGTCAGGGCCCAGGCGGTGCTGCGGGACGGCACGCTGGTGGACGACTTCCTGATCAGGGACGCCCCGCACACCGTGCATGTGCTCAACGCCCCCTCACCCGCGGCCACGGCTTCCCTGCCCATCGGGAGGGAGGTGGCGCGACGGGCCCTGCTGCGGGCTCGCGCGACGGGATGGACGCCTCCCGCCGTAGAATCGGGTCATTGTGTCTGAGCCTGTGAACCCCACCCCCAAGACGCCCGGCCCCAGCCCGGAGACGCCCGGTTCCGCCCCGGAGACTCCCCGTGCCACGCCGGAGACCGCACCCGGCCACGCCACGGAAGCGGATGCCGACGCCGCCGCGCGCCGGGCCGCCTCCTTCGAGCGCCAGCGCAGGCTGCGCCAGGAGCCCCGCTTCCCCGGCGGTCCCGCCGCCGACCCGGCGGGCTCGCACCACGAGCGCCGCATCCGCAGCTTCCAGCCGCGCCGCAGCCGGGTCACCACCGGCCAGGAGGACGCCCTTCAGCGTCTGTGGCCCTTGTGGGGCCTGGACATCGACGGCCGCAGCGTCCTCGATCTCCCGGAGCTCTTCGACGGCCTGCCCGTGGTCCTGGAGATCGGCTTCGGCATGGGCGAGGCCACGGCGCAGATGGCGGCGGACGACCCGGGCACCGGAATCCTGGCCGTCGACGTGCACACCCCCGGCCAGGGCAATCTGCTGGGACTCGCCGAGCGGGCGGGGCTGACCAACGTCCGGGTCGCCAACGGCGACGCGATCATCCTGCTCCGCGAGATGCTGGAGCCCGAGGCGCTGGACGGGCTCAGGGTCTTCTTCCCCGACCCGTGGCCCAAGAAGCGGCACCACAAGCGGCGGCTGATCCAGCCGGAGTTCCTCGACCTCGTCGCGGGGAGGCTGAAGCCGGGCGCGGTCGTCCACTGCGCGACGGACTGGGAGCCGTACGCCGAGCAGATGCTCGAGGTGCTGACGGCGCACCCCCTGTTCGAGAACACCCAGGCGGACGGCGGCTATGCCCCGCGGCCCGCGTTCCGGCCGCTGACCCGCTTCGAGGGCCAGGGTCTGGACAAGGGCCACGTCGTGCACGACGTGCTGTTCACCCGTCGCTGATCAGCCACGGCCGGGCGCCCGGGCGAAGGCGCCGTGGCCAGGTGTCAGTCCCCCTCGTTAGGGTCGACAGGTGTCCGAGGGGTCCGTGCAGCACCAGCAGCCGGCCGTCCCGGTTCTCGAGGAGCAGCGGCTCGACGAGTTCCTGGGCGCCGTCCCGGAGCGTGGCCAGTGGCGTTACCGGCCGCGCCGCGTCGGCATGGTCTGGCGCAGCAAGGCGTTCCGCGCCGGGGCGGTGATCACGGTGCTCGCGCTCTGCGGTCTGTTCATCCTGGCCCTGGTGCGCGAACAGACCGGCACCGAGGGCTTCCTGGTGGGGCTGGGCCTGGCCGTGCTGCCCGTGCCGCTGCTGATGTCGGCGTTCCGCTGGCTCGACCGGGTGGAGCCAGGCCCCTGGCGGAATCTGCTGTTCGCGTTCTTCTGGGGCGCGTGCGCCGCCGCGCTGGTGGCGATCCTGGCCAACTCCTTCGCGACCCGCTGGATAGCGACGGCCACCGCCGACCCGGGAAGCGCCGACACCCTCGGGGCCACAGTCATCGCGCCGGTCGTCGAGGAGAGCGCCAAGGCCACGGCGGTCCTGCTGATCTTCCTGTTCCGCAGAAGGGAGTTCGGCGGAGTCGTCGACGGCATCGTGGTCGCCGGATTCACCGCGACCGGCTTCGCCTTCACGGAGAACATCCTCTATCTGGGCAACGCCTTCGGCGAGGACCAGGAGCTCGGCACCACGGGCTTCGCCTCGGTGACGGCCGGGACCTTCTTCGTGCGCGTGGTGATGTCCCCGTTCGCGCACCCGCTGTTCACGGTGCTCTCCGGCATCGGCCTCGGCATGGCGGCGCTCGGAGGGCGGCGCCACCGGATACGCCGGATCACGCTGCCGCTGCTCGGGCTCGTGCTCGCCATGGGCCTGCACGCCCTGTGGAACGGCTCGTCGGCCCTCGGCCCGTACGGCTTCTACGTGGTCTACGGCGCGTTCATGGTGCCGTGCTTCGCCCTGGTGACCTGGCTGGCGATCTGGTCGCGCCAGCGGGAGCTGCGCACGCTCTCCACCGAGCTCCCGGTGTACGCGGCGGCCGGCTGGCTCGCCCCCGCCGAGCCGCTCGCCCTGGCCTCGATGCGGGCGCGGGGCATGGCCCGGGACATGGCCAGGCACTGGAACAGCCATCCGGACCGCGGCCGGGGCAGGGCCGCCGCCCGCACGGTCGCGGAGTACGAGTCGTTCGCGACGTCCCTGGCGATGCTGCGCCGCAGGGCCCGGCACGACGGCGCGGGCCCCGACTTCGCCCTCCGCGAGCAGGAGTTGCTGCACCACCTGTGGCACCGCAGGCTCGTCGCGTCCCCCGCCCTGACGCACGCCGCCCACGCGACGGGCCGGGTGCGCGTGCCCCGGCCACCCGCGCCTCTCCCGTTCCCCCGTCAGATGCCCTACGGGGACGCGGCCGTGCGGCAGCCGCCCGCGCCGCACCGCCACTACGGCGGCTACAACCCCTACCGGGAGGACAGCGGCGGCGCCCAGGGCGGCCGCTGAAGGTCAGGCGGAGGCTTCGGTGAGCTCCGCCAGGTCCTGCTCGGTCAGCCGCAGATCGGCCACCGCCACCAGCGCGGGCAGCTGTTCGACCGTACGGGCGGAGGCGATCGGCGCGGCCACGGTCGGCCGGGCGGCCAGCCAGGCGAGGGCGACCGTCGCGATCTCCGCGTCGTGCTCCTGGGCGACCTTGTCGAGCGCGGCAAGGACCTTGCGCCCGCGCTCGGTCTCCAGATGCTTGCCCGCACCCTGGGCCCGGGCGCTCTCCACGGAGGCCCCCGGCCGGTACTTGCCGGTGAGGAAGCCCGAGGCCAGCGCGTAGTACGGGACGGCCGCGAGCCCGGCGCCGGCCGCCGTCTCCTGGAGCGCGCCCTCGTAGGTGTCGCGCGAGACGAGGTTGTAGTGCGGCTGGAGCGCCACGTAACGGGCCAGGCCCTCGCGCTCGGAGAACTCCAGGGAGGCCCTGAGCCGCTCGGGGCTGATGTTGGACGCGGCGATCTCCCGCACCGAACCGGCCTTCACCAGCTGGTCGAGCGCGGTGACGATCTCCTCGACGGGGACGCTCTCGTCGTCGAAGTGCGTGTAGTAGAGGTCGATGTGGTCGGTGCCGAGCCTGCGCAGCGAGGCCTCGGCCGCCGCCTTGATGGTGGTCGCCGAGAGCCCCTTGTACTCGGGGTGGGCGCCGACCTTGGTGGCGATGACGACATCGTCGCGGCGGGAGCGGGCCGCCAGCCACGTGCCGATGAGCCTCTCCGACTCACCGCCCTCGTTGCCCGGTATCCAGGCGGAGTAGGAGTCGGCGGTGTCGATGAAGTTGCCCCCGGCCGCCGTGTACGCGTCGAGAACCGCGAACGTCCGCTCCTCGTCGGCCGTCCAGCCGAAGACGTTGCCGCCGAGTGCGAGGGGGAAGACCTGGAGGCTCGAAGAACCGAGCGGGCGCAGAGATGTCATACCCAAGGTCAACCGATCGCCCGAAGGAGCTATTCCGCTTCAGCGGGCGCATGGGCCGCACACGGGACCGGCGGCCCTGACGTCGGGGGGTCGTGCGTCAGGGCCGCCGGGGTACCGGTGCGCCGGGTGCCGGCGCGTGGGCTCAGATGGTGAGGCCCTTGCCGCGCAGCCAGCTCATGGGGTCGACGCCCGAGCCATCGGCGGTGTGGATCTCCAGGTGGAGGTGCGGGCCGGTCACGTTGCCCGTGGCGCCGACGCGGCCGATGGTGTCGCCGGTGGTGACCTTCTGGCCCGCGGTGACGTCCATCGAGGACTGGTGGCAGTACCAGATCTCGGTGCCGTCATCGAGCTCCAGGACCGTGCGGTAGCCGTACGAACCCGACCAGCCGGCCGACTTCACCGTGCCGCTGTGCACGGCCTTGACCGGGGTGCCGGTCGGCGCCGCGAAGTCCAGCCCGGTGTGATAGCCGGAGGACCACATCGAACCGGCCTGACCGAAGGTCGAGGTGATGGTGTACGAGGAGGTCGGGACGGCGTAGCTGGCGGCGAGCTTGGCAAGGCGCTCGGCCTCGGCCTTCTTCTTCGCCGCCTCTTCGGCCGCCTTCTTCTCGGCGGCCGCCTTCTTCTCGGCGTCGCTCTGCTGCTTCGCGGCCTGGGCCGCGGCCGCCTCGGCGGCCGCCTGCTCCTGAGCGGCCTTCGCCTCGGCGTCGGCGCCGGCCTGCTGCTGCTCGGCCTGCTGGAGAATCCGGGCGCGCAGCGCCTCGCCCGCGTCGGTGGCGCCCTGCTCGGCCTCGGCGGCGGTGATGCCCGCGGTGGTGAGGGGGGAGGACGCGGCGACCGTCTCGTGGTCCGAGTCGGAGTCGCCGGACATGAACGCGCCGACACCGGGAAGGGACTTGGCGTCGGGGAGGTTGTCCGCGATCGAATCGGGAAGGGAGATGGAGACCGGCGGCTTGCTCTGCGCGGTGGCCATGCCACCCGCACCGACGGCCGCGATGACACCGACACCGAGGACGGTGGAGCTACGGGCGAGGCCGCGCTGCTTGGCTACGCGGTGCCTGCCGCGTACGGGACGGATGGACTCCTCGGTGGGGTTCCATTCCTCCCATGACCTGTCCTCATCACCGAAGCTTCCGGGCCTGAAGGATGACGGGGCCTCGGGGGCAGGCTGGTTTGACGCCACGTGGGCGCACTCCTTTCCTTCCTTCTCGCCTACCGGGTTAGCTGACGGGTTCGGAGCAGGAAGGTCTCCTACGGGCCCCTTCGTCTCTCACGAGACACAGGTGTCCGATTCACCCCATGTAGGTGGTTCCCCGGTTCCCTTGCGGAATTCGGCGCTGCGCACGGTGCCGCCTCTTGCGACGACAGGTACAACCGCGCTGCGTTATCGAACGTTAATAGACACCCGGGTCCGATTCCAAGCTGTTCCCACAGATCGTTCAGCGCTCTGGCCTGGACTTTAAGGGCCCAAACGGTCGCAAACGGGCGAGTTGAGCACCCCGCGACACCCCCTCAGTTTCTGACGGTGTGTCAAATGTTATGCGGAGAGATGCCCCTCGGCTACGGAGTGTCGCCGTCGGTCATTCACTGTCCCGTCCCACGATCTTCACGGTCGTCCGCCGGTCCGGCTGCCCCCGGGCCGGCCGGCCGACCGCGAGGAGCGCCAGGTCGTCCGTCGACCTGCCCCCGGTGTGCAGCCGCACGTCGTCGGTGAGCGCGGACAGCAACTCCTCCGGCCCCGGGAAGATCCGGCCGCGCAGCCGGGCCTCCGGGTCGTAGAACACACCGTGCGCGTCCCGCGCCTCGGACAGCCCGTCCGTGAACGCCAGGAACGTCGAACCGGCCGGCAGCGGCCACTCGTCCGAACGGTCCGGCCAGGTGCCGAGCCCCATCCCCAGCGGCAGCGCCGGCACGGTGGGCGCCAGCACGTCGAGCGCCCCGTCCGGGTACAGCAACAGCGGCTCGGGATGGCCCCGGTTGATGGTCCGCAGCGTGGCCGAGCCCGCCGGGATCTCGGCGAGCACCGCGGTCACGAACCCCTCCGTGGAGTCGAACCCCCCGCGCCGCGCGCCCTCACGCGCCAGCGCCCGCTCCAGCCGCTGGACCACGCCCTCCAGCGACCGCTCCTGCTCGGCGGCCTCCCGGAACGCCCCGATCACCACGGCCACCGCCGCCACGGCGTCCAGCCCCTTGCCCCGTACGTCCCCGACCACCAGCCGCACCCCGTACGGGGTGTCCGTCACGGCGTACAGGTCTCCGCCGACGAACTCGTCCGCCTGCGCCGCCTCGTAACGCGCCGCGATCTGGAGTCCGCCGATCCGGGACTCGGGCATCGGGAGCACCGCCCGCATCGCGGTCTCGGCGATGACCCGGGCCGAGGCCAGCTGCTCGTTCCCGCGCCGCACGACGCCGTTGATGACGACGGCGAGCACGGACACGGTGAACAGGGTGAGGAGATCGGTCAGCGGGGCGACCCTGAACACCACACCGTCCGAGATCCGGATGGCGAGCACGACGAGGATCGCGGCCACTCCGACGCGGACCGTGGAGGCCAGCGAGAAGAACGGGGCCGCGACCAGCGCGGCGGCGGCGAAGAGCGGAACGGCGGTCACCTCGGCCGGTGTGCCCAGGTCGAAGGCCACACCGACGCAGATCATCAGCGCGGGCAGCATGCGCACGAACCGCCGCGCACGGGCGTTCCCGGCAGCACCCCCTCGCCGTCCGTCCCGCATCCCCACCTGTGCGCTCCTGCCCCGTCCGTCCACGGCTGCGGACGGTACCGCGCCCCACCCAGGCTGGCCGGAGCCGCGCCGAGCGGCGACCCGTCATCGGCCAAAGGGAGGAGCGCGCCGGAGCCCCGCCCCGCCGGAGGTCAGCCGGAGAGCCGGTGCTGCGCGTAGACCGTCAGTGCATCCCGTACGAAGACGGCCGTTCCGTCCCCGTGCCGATCGTAGTTCTTCGCGAAGCGCGGATCGGCGGCGTACATCTCGGCGAGGCCCGTCACATAGGAGCGCGTGGGCTCCCTCGTGACCGAGAGCCAGTCGCAGTGCCGGCGCGCGATGTCCTGCACCTCCTCGGCGCCCGCGTCCCGTCCGGCCGCCCTCGCCCGGCCGTAGTCCCGGGCGATGGTCTCGTGCTCCTCCTGGAACCGGGCCCGCTCGGCGGGGCCCAGCCCGCGCCACCACCGGCCGCTCCGCTCGTACGCCTCCCGGCCCCAGCGCTCGGTGACCTCCTGCTCGTACACCGTGTGATCGAAGCCGTCGAACACTTCCTCGGCCATGAGCCCCTCCCCTTCCTCGGTCCTCCGGAGAGTGGTCCGCACCGAGGAGATCTGCCGCCCGATGCGCTCCCGCTCCTGCTCCAGCAGGCCCAGATGGGCCCGCAGTGCCGCGGAGGCGTCCCGCTGCCCCTCCAGTACGTCCTTGATCGCGGGCAGCGAGAGCCCCAGCTCCCGCAGCAGCAGGATGCGCTGGAGCCTGACCAGGGCCTCCTGGTCGTAATAGCGGTAGCCGTTGGCACCCGTGCGGCTCGGCACCAGGAGGCCGAGGTCTCCGTAGTGCCGGAGCGTGCGGCTCGTGGTGCCCGCGTGGCGGGCTATCTCCTGTATGGACCACTCCATGCGGGAAACGGTAGATCTTTACGCAACGTCAAGGTCAAGCCCGGAGCGGACGACCGCACGCGGGCATACGACAGAGGCCCGGATCCTTGGAAGGATCCGGGCCTCTGTCTTCAGTAGCGGGGACAGGATTTGAACCTGCGACCTCTGGGTTATGAGCCCAGCGAGCTACCGAGCTGCTCCACCCCGCGTCGTTGTGAGAGCAACTCTACGCCATCCCGGAGGCTGCCCTGACCACCCCGCCCTGCCGCCCGTCCACACCTCCGGACACAGGGGAACCCCTCATCACCGATTTCTCGCACCAACAATGGGTGCTTTTCCCGCAGTTGGCAGGCATAGTGCCGTGATCAAGGGTGTTTGCCGCACCCCCGAACCTGCTCATCGCCTGTCTGGAGGGCCTCCCACCATGTCCACACCGCTCAGACCTGCCCGGACCCCCGGTTCCGCACAGTCGCCGCTCCGCGCCTCGCTCGTCAACGGGCTGATCGGCGCCGTGTTCGGGGCGGTGATCAGCGCCGCCGTCAACTACCTGGTCATCGGTGTGCCCGACAGCGCTTCCGCCAACGCGCTCAACCACGCGATATCCGGGCTGTTCAGCGGGTTCGCGGCCGGGTTCATCGGGCTCATGGTCCATCTGCGCGGGACGGCGCGGGAGCGGGAGGACGCGACGGCGTCCCCGGCCGGAGGCGCGGAAGCACCTCCGGCCGAGGGCGCGGCAGCAGCACCGCAGGCGTGACCCCGTGCCGTGCCCCGGCCCGCACCCGGGGCACGGCACCGCGCGATTGCGGGCCCTGCCCGGCGGCGGGACGCTGGAAGGACCAGCCATTCGGTGTTCGGTCCCGTCTGCGCGGCATCCAGAGGTGCCTGCGTCGACCTCAGCAGCCTCACCCGATGCACGGAGCCAGGGGAGGCCGGGCGCACGCGCGCTAGGAGACGACCATGGACGGCACCACACTCGAAACGATGCGAGGCGCGTTGCGCGGCCCCGTCATCGGCCCCGACGACCAGGAGTACGGGCAGGCCCGCACGGTCTACAACGCCATGATCGACAAGAAGCCGGCCGCCGTGGTCATGTGCCACGACACGGCCGACGTCATGGCTGCCGTCGACTTCGTGCGCGAGCACGACCTCTCCGTCGCCGTACGCGGCGGCGGACACAGCGGTCCCGGCCTCTGCCTCGCCGACGACGCCGTCACCCTGGACCTCTCGCCCATGCGCGGCGTACGCGTCGACCCCGCCACCCAGACCGCGCAGGCCGACGGCGGCGCGAAGCTGGGCGACCTCGACCACGCCACCCACGCGTTCGGCCTCGCCACCCCGGCGGGCATCATGTCCACGACCGGTGTCGGCGGGCTCTCCCTCGGCGGCGGCCACGGCTACCTCACCCGCAAGTACGGCCTCGCGGCGGACAACCTGGTCTCGGCCGACGTGGTACTGGCCGACGGCACCTTCGTACCCGCGAACGCGAGCGAGAACGCCGATCTGTTCTGGGCGCTGCGCGGCGGCGGCGGGAACTTCGGCATCGTCACGTCCTTCGACTTCGAGCTGCACCCCGTGGACACCGTGGGGGTCGGGGTCACGGTGTGGCCGCTGGACCTCTTCCACGACGTGATGCGCTGGTACCGCGAGTTCCTGCCGCAGGCGCCCGACGACCTGTACGGCTTCTTCGCCTCGCTGACCGTCCCGCCCGGCCCGCCCTTCCCCGAGGAGATCCACGGCCGGAAGATGTGCGGCGTCGTCTGGTCCTCGACCGCGGACCCGGACGCGCTGGAGGAGACCCTCCGCGTGGTGGACGAACCGGGGCCGCCCGCCTTCCACTTCACCTCGCCCATGCCGTATCCGGCGCTGCAGACCATGTTCGACGAGCTGCTCCCGACCGGTCTCCAGTGGTACTGGCGCGGTGACTTCTTCGACCGGATCACCGACGAGGCCGTCGATGTGCACGCCTCCTTCGCCGAGAAGCTCCCCACCGGTCTGTCGACCATGCACCTGTACCCGGTCGACGGTGCGGCGGGCCGCGTCGGGCCCGACGACACCGCCTGGGCCTACCGCGACGCGCTCTGGTCCGGCGTCATCGCGGGCATCGACCCCGATCCCGCCAACGCGGGGGCCCTGCGCGACTGGGCCGTGGGCTACTGGGAGGAGCTGCACCCGCACTCCATGGGCGGTGCCTATGTGAACTTCCTGGGCGCCGGTGAGTCCCAGGACCGGGTCCGGGCCACCTATCGCGGCCACTACGACCGCCTCGCCGAGGTCAAGCGGACGTACGATCCGCACAACCTCTTCCACGCAAACCAGAACATCGAGCCCGCGCCGCCGCACTGACCGTCATGCCGGGCTCGCAATTCCGGGGGAAAGCCGTGCTGGGAGGGTTACAGTCTGCATGCACCGCACGATGATCCGGACGCCCCCGGAGCGGCGCGGCACCGGTAGCGGCACCTCGTAGCCGTACCGGTCGGGACCAGTCCGGCATTTCTCCCAGCGGCTCGGTCACAGGGCTCTCACCGCACACCTACGTACAGGACACCGAGATGACCGACATGCCCGCCCGCACGACCCAGCGGCACCCGGACAGCACGACCGCGACCGACGGGCCGGGCACCGCGGCACCGCTGCCCACTCCGCAGTACGCCGGGCTGTTCATCGAGCCCGATCTGCCGCCGGTCACCGACGAGCCGGAATGACCCCCGCGGCCGTCGGCCGGGCCAGTGACCGGCCCGGCCGTACGGTCGTTGGGAGACCATGCGCATCCGTATCGGTGTGGTCGTCCTCGCAGTGGTCCTGCTGATCGCCGCGTTCATCTCGAACATCCCCACCCGGGCCGAGACCGAGACGGCCTGCCGGCGGGCCCTCGACAACACGTCGACGTGGACCAACCGGCCGGACGTCTGCCTGGACGTGTCCGCGGAGACCTACCGGACGTTCCTCCTGATGTACGAGCTGCGCGAGGAAGGCCTGGACTGAGGGCGGACCCGCCGGGTGTACGACGACCTCAGCCCTGCTGTTCCTTCCACTCCGCCTGGGCCTCGTCGAGGCTCTCGGCGAAGGTGTCCAGGAACTCCTTGGCGCTCGTCTTGCCGAGCAGCACCTTCTGGAAGCCCGCTTCGCTGTCGGCCTTGGACAGGGTGTTCCAGTCAGGCAGGTAGTACGGCAGCTGGACGATCCTGGTGTCCCCGGAGAACAGCGCGTCGGCGCCCAGCTTGGTGGTCTCGGCCTTGTCGAGCCACGGGTCCTTCGCCGCTTCCTTGTTGGCCGGGATGAGGCCCGCGGACTCGCTGAACTTGGAGTTCGAGGCGTGCGAGGCGGCGAACTCGATGAACTTCCAGGCCGCCGCCTTGTTCTCCGAGGACTTGAGCAGCCCGAGGCCTGACACCGGGTTGGAGACCATCACCCGGGTGCCGTCGGCCAGTTCGGGCTGCGGGATGCCGCGGAACTTGGACACGCCCAGCGAGCTCACATGGTCCTGGTACGAGCCCAGGTTGTGGTTGAGCATGGCGATGCTGCCGGAGTCGAACTGGGCGACCATCTTGGTGAAGTCGTTGTTGAGGTCGGCCTCGGGGGTGGCCTTCTTGTACAGGCCGACGTACTTCTCCAGGGCCTTGACGTTCTTGGGGTCGTTGACCGTGGTCTTCGTCCCGGACTCGTCCCAGAAGGACTGGATGCCGGACTGCCCGTACATCGCGTCGAGCGCCTGGGCGATGGAGCCCGGGCCGCCCCGGATGGTGTAGCCGAACTGGTTCTTCCGCTTGTCCGTCAGCTTCGCGGCGGCCGCGTAGAACTCGTCCCAGGTGTCCGGCTCGTCCAGTCCGGCCTTCTCGAACAGGTCGGTGCGGTAGTAGAGGACGCCGTTGGTGGCGGAGATCGGCACCGTGTAGACCTCGTCCCGGCCGGCCGCGCTCCGTACGTTCTCGATCATCGCCTCGTTGAGCTTGCCCTTGAGCGAGCTGTCCGCGATCCGGCCGTCCAGCGGCTCCAGCGCGTCCTGCGCGGTGATCCCCGCGACCATCGCGGCGCCGACCCCTCCGACGTCCGGCAGGCCGCCGCCCTGGATGGCGGTGTCGTACTTCGACTGGGCCTCGGTGGACGCGATGCCGACGTACTGCACGTCGATGTCCGGGTTGGCCTTCTCGAAGTCGGCGATGATCTCCTTCCAGATCGCCGTGCGGACACCGCCGTTCTCGTCCCAGAAGACGATCTTCCCGGTGCCCGAGCCCTCGGCGCCCTTCGCTCCTGCCATGCCGCTGCCGTCGTCACCGCAGGCTGTCGCGGTGAGGGCCAGGGCGGAGACCAGGGATACGGCGGCGGCGAGACGGCTGCTGCGGGGCTTGATCATGTATCGGCTCTCTTCTCTGGGATACGGAAGCGCGGGAGCCCGGCGGTCCCTCCGTTCTCGGCTCTCATATCGCGTCTCATATATGACATACGAAGGGCAACGCGAAGAACGTAAGTCGGCCCACACCCATGGTCAATGCCCGTGCAGCAGAAAGTTCCGCGCACGCGGAAGCGCCCCGTCCGGCGGACGGGGCGCTTCCGTGGGCTGCGGCCTGGCTCGGCCGCGTACCTCGGTCAGGCTTCGGCGGCGACCTTGCCGGCCGGGACGGCGCCGGAGGTGTCGTCGTCCTTGGCGGAGCGGACGAGGCCCGGGATGAGCGCGGCGACAGCGGCGGCGACGAGGGCGACTCCGCAGCCGATCATCAGGCCGACACGGAACCCGTCCTCGGAAGCGAGCGAGAAGCCGCCGAGGTTGATGGTCATCTGGGCCAGCACCACGCCGATGACGGCCGATCCGATGGTGGTGCCCAGCGAGCGCATCAGGGTGTTGAAGCCGTTGGCGGCAGCCGTCTCCGAGAGCGGCACCGAGCTCATGATCAGCGCGGGCATCGCGCCGTAGGCGAGGCCGACGCCGCTGTTGATGACGATGCCGACGACCATCAGGCCCCAGGCGGAGCCCATCAGGAACAGGGAGAGGCCGTAACCGGCGGAGATCACGAGCGCGCCGAGCACGAGGGCGATCTTGGGGCCGCGGGCGTTGATCAGCTTTCCGCCGAGCGGGGAGACGATCATCATCATCACGCCACCGGGAGCCATCCACAGACCGGCGGCCAGCATCGACTGACCCAGGCCGTAGCCCGTGGCCTCCGGGAACTGGAGCAGCTGCGGGGCGATCAGCATGAAGGAGTACATGCCGACGCCGACCAGGATCGACGACACGTTGGTCAGCAGCACGCGCGGGCGGGCGGTGGTGCGCAGGTCGACCAGCGGGTCACGGGTGCGCAGCTCGTAGAAGCCCCAGGCGCCGAGCGCCACGACCGCGACGGCGAACAGGCCGAGCGTGGTGCCCGACCCCCAGCCCCAGTCCGCGCCCTTGGAGATGGCCAGCAGGAGCGAGACCAGCCCGATCGCGAGGCCGACCGCGCCGGGCGCGTCGAAGCGCTGCCCCTTGGCGCCGGCCGGGATGTCGGGGACGAAGGACCAGATGAGCACGGCGATGGCGAGCGCGAGCACCGCCGAGCCCCAGAACAGGACGCGCCAGCTGGTGTACTCGGCGACGGCGGCCGATATCGGCAGACCGAGGGCGCCGCCGATGCCCATGGAGGCGCTGACGAGGGCGATCGAACCGCTGAGCTTCTCCGTGGGCACCACGTCACGCAGCAGCGCGATCCCCAGCGGCACCATGCCCATGCCCATGCCCTGGAGCCCGCGCCCGACGATCATCGGCACCACGGAGGAGGCCAGCGCACACACCACGGAGCCGACGATCAGCGGGACCGAGCAGGCCAGTAGCATGCGGCGCTTGCCGAGGAGGTCGCCGAGCCGGCCGGTGACCGGCACGCACACGCCCGCGACCAGCAGGGTGACGGTGACCACCCAGGCCGCGTTCGAGGACGAGGTGTCCAGGATGCGCGGCAGCTCGGCGATGAGCGGGGTCACCAGCGTCTGCATCACGGCGGCGACGGTGCCGGCGAGTGCCAGCGTCGTGATCACACCGCCTGCGCGGGCTGTGGGCTGGGACGTGTCCATATGTCGGGCCTCGGCTATCCGGTCGGTTCGATGGGAAGATTGGCATCGTACACATCTATTGCATCATGCATGTCGTGTGGCATATGCAAGTCTTGGTAAACATACGATGAAGCCGGCACGCACGACGGCACGACGACACACCGGCCCGCCCGGCAGGAAGCAGGAGGTGCCCGCGATGAAGAGGGCAACGCATGAGGTCGAGTACGAGCAGATGCTGCTCAGCCGGCACGGCCTGCTGACCCACAGAAAGGGCCGCCGCAAGGACGGCCTCCTGGAGCGCAGCGCATACGTCCTGCTCAGCCGCATCCGCGTCCAGGGCCCGATGTCCGTCGGCGAGCTCAGCGAGGCCTTCGACCTCGACGTCTCCACCCTCAACCGGCAGACCGCCGCGGTCATGCGCGCCGGCTTCGTGGAGCGCATCCCCGACCCGGACGGGGGCATGGCCCGCAAGTTCCGCATCACGGAGGAGGGCGCGAGGACCCTCGACGTGGAACGCGAGGGCATGGTCAGCTCCCTGGAGCGCGTCATGGCCGACTGGGCCGACGAGGACATCTCCGCCTTCGCCGGCTACCTGCGGCGCTTCAACTCCGACATCGAACGCATCGGCGGCCGGCCCTGGCCGCGCCCCTGAGACCCGCGAGGCGAGATACGGCCACCACGGCAGCCGGATACAGGACGGACTCCGTCCTGTACGGCTCCTAGCCTGCGACGTGCACGACCACCAGCACGCCTCAGGAGCCCGGAATGAACATCGTCTCCATCCGCATCATCACCGATAACGTCGCACGCCTCGTCACGTTCTACGAACGAGCCACAGAGGTGAGAGCGACATGGGCCAACGGGGACTTCGCCGAGCTCAGAACCTCCGCGGCCACCCTCGCGATCGCGAGCACCCGTACCGTCCCGGTCTTCGCCCCCGGCTCCGCCCGCCCTGCGGAGAACCACAGCGTGATCACCGAGTTCCTCGTGGACGACGTGGACCGGGCATACGGGAACCTGCGTTCCTTCGTCACCGACGTCGTGACCGAGCCCACCACCATGCCATGGGGCAACCGGTCCCTGCTCCTCCGTGACCCGGACGGCAACCTGGTCAACTTCTTCACGCCCGTCACCCCTGCCGCCGTCGCGAAGTTCACCCGCTGACACGGCCCAGACCCTCGTGCGCCCCGTACCCGTTGAGGACGGAGCACTCCGCGAGGCCGAGTCGGCCGTCCATGCGAACATGGGTACGGGTACTCATGCCGCATCCCGCCACCCGACGGCATCATGTGTCTCACACCGGGCAACACGGGGGTTCGAGTCCATGACGACGTGCAAGAAGTGCGGAGCGCGGAAGCGCCGTTGGCCCCGCTCCTGTTCCCGGTGCCGTTCAGGATCTTCGGATCGGGCGGAAACAGCCGTGGAGACCGCCGAACTGGCCGCGGAACTGGGGCTGCTCGGCTGGATCGGGCGAGGCGTCATGACCATGGTGCGGCTGGCGCTGCGCGCGATCGGCTGACCGGAATCGCTCCCCGTGACGCACTGAGGCGCTCTCCTCGGCGGTGGGCGCACTCGCCCATCCTGTCGGGCCAGCAGCACTCACGCATGCGGCCCGGAACAGCAGTGGACCCCTGCTCACACGCGCTCTGAGCTGGGGTCCAGTGGTAGGCCGTGTGGGACTCGAACCCACAACCAACGGATTAAAAGTCCGCTGCTCTGACCAATTGAGCTAACGGCCCATGATGGATCACCCCCGAGCATAGCTGCCCCTGGCCCGGCAGCCGATCGGGTATCGGGTGCCGGGCCCTGTCGTGGTCGGGGCGGTCCGGGTCAGTCCGTGGTTTCGTCCGTGATCGTGCCCTTGTGAACCGGGGTGGTCTGTTTCAGGAACCAGTGGCGGGCCGAGACCAGCCACCAGACGGCGGCGAAGCCGAGGACCACCAGGACGGCCAGGGGTGCGTAGTTGAAGCTCTCCCAGGTGACCGGGGACACCTGGGGCAGCATGAACAGCACCGTGATCACCGCGACCCAGGACACCGCGACGATCCCGATGGGCCGGGACCAGCGGCCCAGGTGCCAGGGGCCCCGGACGAAGTCGTCGCCGCGCAGGAGGCGGAGCAGGGTGGGGATGACGTAGGCGATGTAGAGGCCGATGACCGCGATGGAGGTCACCGCCGCGTACGCCGTGACGTTGATCAGGTACGGGAGGCCGAGGGCCAGGGCACCGAGTGCGGCCAGCCAGACCGCGGCGACGGGGGTGCGGGTGCGGGGGCTGACCGTGTGCCAGACGCGGGAGAAGGGCAGCGCCCCGTCGCGCGAGAAGGCGTAGATCATGCGGCTGTTGGCGGTCACGGAGGCCATGCCGCAGAAGAGCTGGGCGCCGATCACGACGAGCAGCAGGAGTTTGCCCGTCGTGGCGCCGAGCGCGTCCAGGAGGATCTGGGCGGGCGGGGCGCCGGTCGGGGAGTTCAGGGCGCCGTCGTACGACTGGATGGCGAAGGTGAAGCCCAGCAGGAGCACGAACCCGGCGATCCAGGACGTCCAGATCGACTGCACGATGCCGCGCGGGCCCGCCACGGCCGCGTCGTGGGTCTCCTCGGTCATATGGGCTGAGGCGTCGTAGCCGGTGAAGGTGTACTGCGCCATGAGCAGGCCGATCATCACGACGTAGAACCCGCTGCCCCAACCGGTGTTGTTCACGAACTCGGTGAAGACGTACGACGCCGACTGGTGCGAGTCGGGTACGAAGGTCAGCGCGCCCACGATGACGGCGACCCCGACCACGTGCCACCACACGCTGACGTTGTTGAGGAAGGCGACGATGCCGACGCCGAAGGTGTTCAGCAGGCCGTGCAGGATCAGGATCGCCGCGAAGAGCAGGATCGTGCGGCCCGGGGTGACCTCGAAGCCGAACTGGAGGTTCAGATAGGCCCCGAGGAAGGACGCGGCGCCGAAGTCGATACCGGCGGTGACGGCGACCTGGCCCAGCACGTTGAACCAGCCGGCGAACCACGCCCACGCGGCGGCGGAGCGCGGCGGGGCGAGACGGTGGGCCCAGAAGTACAGGCCGGCGGAGGTCGGGTACGCCGAACAGATCTCGGCCATCGCGAGGCCCACGAACAGCGTCATCAGCCCGACGCCGACCCAGCCCCAGGTGATGACGGCCGGCCCGCCCGTGTTCATGCCGAACAGATACAGCGTCAGGCAGCCGGAGAGCACCGAGATGATCGTGAACGAGACGGCGTAGTTGGAGAACGCGGACATCCGGCGCGCGAGCACCTGGGTGTAGCCGAGTTCGGCCAGCCGCTCCTCGTCGGAAAGGGGAGCGGCCGGGGAAGGAGGAGCGGGCGGGCCCGCGGAAGCGTCGGGTGGTGGCACCGCCACGGCGGCATCGTCGTTTGTCATGCCCCCAGCGATGCCCTCGCCGGGGGCACGGCATGCGCCCCTCACTCCATGCGTCGTACCGCTAAGGACGGGGGTGCGTTTCGAACCCGTTCAATGGCCCGGCATCCCGGCAGGTCGCGCACAACGCCGCAGGGCCCGTACGGCACCGGAGTGCTGTACGGGCCCTGCGTCGGTCGATCAGCGGCGATCAGCCGTTGCGCTTCCAGCGCGGCTTGTCGTCGCGGCGGCCGAAGGTGCCGGTGCCGGTACCCGTGCCGGTGCCACCGCGGTGGTCGTCACGGCGGCCGGTCGGACGGTCGCCGCCACCGGAGCGGAAGCCGCCCGAGGGGCGGTCGTCGCGGCGGTCGCGGTTGAACGGACGGTCGCTGCCGCCGGAGCGGAAGCCACCGGAGGGACGGTCGTCACGACGGTCGCGGTTGAACGACGGACGGTCGTTGTCACGACGCTCGAACGAACGGCCACCCCGGTCGTCGCGGCGGTCACCGCCGGAGCGGAAGCCACCGGACGGACGGTCGTCACGACGGTCGCGGTTGAACGACGGACGGTCGTTGTCACGACGCTCGAACGAACGGCCACCCCGGTCGTCACGACGGTCACCGCCGGAGCGGAAGCCACCGGACGGACGGTCGTCACGCCGGTCGTTGCTGCTGCGGAACGACGGCCGGTCGTTGCTGCCCCGGTAGCCGGAGCCACCGGAGGGACGGCCACTGCGCTCGCCGACACGGTCGTTGCCGCCGCGGTAACCGCCACGGTCGTCACGGCGGTCACCGCGGTCGTCACGGCGGTTGAAGTTGCCCCGGTCGTCACGACGGTCGTCGCGCGCGGCCGGCTGCTCGGGGACGGACGCTGCGGCGACGAGCGCCGCCTCGGCCTCGGCGGCGGCCTCGGCCACCGCGGTCTCCGGGTCGTCGCCCCGCTCGCGGGCGGCACGGGCGACCAGGCGGTCGGCCTCCTCGCGCAGCTCGACGGCACGGCGCTGGACGCGCTCCAGCTGCTTGGTGAGGTCGGCGGCCTCGCGCTCGGCCTGCTTGGCCGCGTTGTTCGCGGAGTCGGCCTGGACCTCGGTCAGCGAACGGGCACCGGTGATCTCGGCGACCTCGGGCTCGAAGACGCCCGCGCCCTGCACGATGTGGCGCGAGGCGTCGACGCCCGCGTCCTCCATGAGGCGGAAGATCTGACGGCGCTGGTGCGGGAGCGCCAGCGAGACGACGACACCGGACTTACCGGCGCGGGCGGTACGGCCCGAGCGGTGCAGGTAGTCCTTGTGGTCGCCGGCCGGGTCCACGTTCAGGACGAGGTCGATGCCGTCGACGTGGATGCCGCGAGCGGCGACGTCGGTGGCGACGAGGGCGTTGACGTAGCCCTTCTTGAAGTCCTCGAGAACGCGGGTACGGGCGCCCTGGGTCATGCCGCCGTGCAGCGCGTCGGCCTTCACGCCGGACTCGATGAGCTGCTCGGCGATGCGGTCGGCGCCCAGCTGGGTGCGGACAAAGATGATCGTGCGGCCCTTGCGGGCGGCGATGGCGGCCGTGACGGGCGCCTTGTCCTTCGGCTTCACGACGAGGACGTGGTGCGACATGGTCGAGACGTTGCCCTGGGCGCTGTCGACCTCGTGGGTGACCGGGTTGCTCAGGTAGCGCTTGACGAGCGTGCCGATCTCGTTCTCCATGGTGGCGGAGAAGAGCATGCGCTGGCCGCCGCCGGGGATCTGGTCGAGCAGCTCGGTGACCTCGGGCAGGAAGCCCAGGTCCGACATCTGGTCGGCCTCGTCGAGCACCGCGACCTGGACGCTCGAAAGGGAGCAGGCGCCGCGGTTGATGATGTCGCGGAGACGGCCCGGGGTGGCGACGAGGACGTCGACACCGCGCTCCAGCGCGTAGATCTGGTTGCCCATCGACGTACCGCCGCAGACGACCTTCATCTTCAGGCCGAGCACGTCGCCGTAGGGCTGAAGCGCGTCCGCGACCTGCATTGCGAGCTCACGGGTCGGCGTGAGGATGATCGCGCGGGGCTTCTTCTTCTCGGTGTGACCGCCGGCCAGCGCGGCCAGGGTCGGCAGACCGAAGGAGAGCGTCTTGCCGGAGCCGGTACGGCCACGGCCCAGGATGTCCTTGCCGGCCAGGGCGTCCGGGATGGTCGCGGCCTGGATCGGGAAGGGGGCCGTCACACCGTTCTGCGCGAGCTTGCGGACGATGCCCTCGGGCAGGCCCAGGTCGGCGAAGGTGATGCTCGGCTCGGCGTCCTCGGCGGGAGCGTCCTCGGAGGCGACGTCCTCGGCGGCGGGCGCCTCGTCGGCGGCCGGGACCGCCTCGGGGGCCTCGGTCACGACGGCCTCAGCGGCCTCGACGACCTCGGCCGCCTCGATGTTCTCGACGTCGTTCTCGACGTTCTCGGGCATGACGGTGCGGTCAGAACTGGAAATTGACATGCGAAATGCGAAACCTTCCGGAGTCTCGGCACGCGCCCGTAACTCCGTGATTCGCAATTTCGACCGCCTCAATGCGGTCCAGCCACGGCAAGGGAGAGTACGCGCCACACGGCGCTCTTCTGTGTCGGCGCCGGGCAATGGGATCAAACGATCTACTACCATACGCACCCTCCCCCACTTCGCGCAAACCGGGTCCGCCGAGACCCCGCTCACACGGGCGCGACCTGCGGTGATGCCACCGGAGTCGGCCACACCTCCACCCGGCCCTGCGGCCCCATCGCGTCGGTACGGAACTGCGCGGCCGGCGAGGCCGAGGGCGGCTCCTGAGGAGGCGACGGCTCCGGTTCGGGCGAGGGCGGCGGCGTCTCCGGGGTGACCGGCGGGGGTGTCGGCTCACCGGGGCCGGGCACGCTGGGCTCCGGGGTGGGCAGGTGGCCGCCCAGGGTCGGCTCCGGAGTTCCGGGGCCGCCGGGCTCCGGCCGCGCCGCCCCCGGGGTGGCCGCGGGGCCGCCCGAGGCCTTGTCGTCCGGCTTCCGGGACGCGCCCCGGTCGGACTGTGCCTCCGCACGGCGGTCGCCGGGGCCGCCGTACCGGCCGGTGCCCGAGACGGTCCCGCCGTCCGGCCGGCTGTCCGATGCCCCCTTCTGGCTGGAGGGGCGCGGAGGCTCGGGCTTCCCGGCGTCGCCGCCGACGCTCATACAGCCTGTGGACACGGCGATCGTCAGCACGCTGACGGCTGCCCGGCGGACGCGGACGGACAACTGGCGCACGGGGTGCACCTCCGGGGCGGAGAGGGACGGCGGTGAGGGGGAGCGATGTGTTCAACTCCCCTGCCCCCGCCGGGGACACGCCCGGACACAACACCCGCACACCCGCCGGCCCCCGGGCCCGTCCCTCAGGACGCCCCGAAACCGCCCAGGAGTTCGGCCCCCAGGAATACCGCCCCGAGCCCCACCAGCAGCGACGCCAGCACATTGGCCGCCGCGAGGAAGCCTCGGCCCGTCTCGGCCAGCCGCAGCGTCTCGTACGAGAACGTCGAGTACGTCGTCAGGGCCCCGCACAGTCCCGTGGCCAGCAGCGCGTGCGCCGGCCCGGACACCGCGGCCCCGGTCAGCAGCCCGAGCAGGAGGCTCCCGGCGGCGTTGGCGGTGAAGGTCCCCCACGGGAACACGTACGGCAGACCCGCCCCGTGCCGCGCCTGGACCGCACGGTCCGTCAGATGGCGCAGCGGGGCCCCGACCGCGCCCCCGAGGGCGACGAGCAGCCAGTTCACGCCGTGCCGCCGGGCCGGGCCACCGGACGCCGGTCCACCAGCGCCCGGGTCAGCACCGCCGCGCCCCACACCGCGAGGAGCGCCGCCACAGCGGTCCCCGCCATGTACGCGACCGCCCGCGCCACCTCCTGACGCACCAGCAGGCCGGACACATCGGCGGCGTACGTCGAGAACGTCGTGAACCCGCCGAGCACGCCGACCCCCAGGAACGGCCGCGCCAGCGGACGCGTCACCCTGCCCCGCTCCGCGGTCAGCACCATCAGTACGCCGATCAGGGCACAGCCCGACACATTGACGGCGAAGACCGTCCAGGGGAACTCCCCCTCGGCGGCGGGCCAGGCCAGGGACGCCGCGTAACGCGCCGTGGCCCCGGCCGCGCCGCCCGCCGCGACCGCGGCCAGGACCCGCCAGGGGGGGATCATCCGTACCCCAGTTCGTGCAGCCGCTCGTCGTCGATGCCGAAGTGGTGGGCGATCTCGTGGACGACGGTGATCTCCGTCTCGGCGACCACGTCCTCGCGGGTCTCGCACATCCGCAGCGTCGGCCCCCGGTAGATGGTGATCCGGTCCGGCAGCACCCCGGCGTACCACTCGCCGCGCTCGGTGAGCGGCGTGCCCTCGTAGAGGCCGAGCAGCTCCCGGTCCTCGGGGTCCTCCGGCTCCTCCTCCACGAACACCGCGACGTTGTCCATCAGCCGCATCAGCTCAGGCGGGACCCGGTCCAGAGCCAGGCTCACCAGCTCTTCGAACTCCTCGCGCGTCATCTCCAGCACCCCGCCATTGTCACGTACGCACGCCCCGGACGGGCGGTACCCGCCCGTCCTCAGGGCCACCCGCCCGGCCCACCCCGGCCCGCGGCCCGCATGCCTGCCGCCCGAACGGGGCATACGCGCCCAATGGCACGCCCGTTCCACGCCGCAGCCGCCCATGTCCGCCGCCTCCACCTCTCCCGCTCGCGTACCGCCGCCCAGGCAGGCGGACTCGTGCCCGCCGCGCACCCCTGGAAGCGCGCGTCCGGCCTGCTGGCCGTGGTCGTCCTGGGGGCGTGGCTCGGGCTGCTGGTCGTCGGAAGCGTGCGTACGCCCGTGGGCCCCATGGACACCACCATGACCCTGCGGCCCTCGGTGAGCGGCGGTACGAAGATCAACGTGTCCCCGCTCGGCGCGCTGGAGCTGGACTCCCACCACGCCCCGGTCCGCCTGGACGTGGACGTGGACCAGCTGGACCCGGAGCGCTCGCAGGCCCTGGTCAAGCACCCCGAACGCCTGGCCGGACTCCAGGACGAGGTCACCGACGACGTCGCGACCGGCACCCGTGAGCTGGCCGTCCGCTCCTGCGTGGCCGTGGTCTCCGGCGCCACCGCGCTCGGTCTCCTCGTCTACCGCCGTCCGCGCAGGGCCCTGGCCGCCGGGGGGCTCGCCCTGGCGCTGCTGGCCGCCTCGGGCATCAGCGCGTACGCCACCTGGAACCCGAAGTCCGTCCTGGAGCCGAAGTTCTCCGGGCTGCTCTCCAGCGCCCCCTCGGTCGTCGGCGACGCACGGTCGATCGTCACGGAGTTCGACGTCTACCAACAGGAACTGGCCAGGCTCGTCACCAACGTCACCAAGCTCTACGACGCCACGTCCACGCTCCCCGTCTACCAGCCGGACCCGGCGACCATCCGGGTCCTCCAGGTCTCCGACATCCATCTCAACCCCGCCGCCTGGCACATCATCGGCTCGCTCGTCGAGCAGTACGAGATCGACGTGATCATCGACTCCGGGGACACGATGGACCACGGGACGGCCGCGGAGAACGGTTTCCTCGACCCGGCCCGCGACCTCGGAGCCCCCTATGTGTGGGTGCGGGGGAACCACGACTCGAAGGAGACCCAGGCCTACCTGGAGAAGATGAGGAACGTGCACGTCCTGGACGAGGGGAAGGCCGTCACCGTGGCCGGTGTGCGCATCGCGGGCACCGGGGACCCGCAGTTCACCCCCGACCGCACGCGTCCCACCGGCGGCAAGGCGGCCGAGCAGCTCGCGGGCATGCGTCTCGCCTCGGCGCTGCGCGACCAGAAGCGGGCGGGCACCCCGGTGGACATCGCGGTGGCGCACGACCCGAACGCGGCCCGGGAGACGGACGGAACGGTTCCGCTGGTCCTGGCCGGCCATGTGCACCACCGGGTCAACGAACTGCTCCCGCTGGGCACGCGGCTGAAGGTCGAGGGCTCCGCGGGCGGCGGCGGACTGCGTGCCGTGCAGAACGAGAAGCCCGAGAAGGTGCGCGCCTCGGTGCTCTACCTGGACCGCACGACCCGGCATCTCCAGGCGTGGGACGAGATCACCCTCGGCGGCCTCGGCCTGACGACCGCCGAGGTCAGCCGCCATCTGCCGGAGGAGAACCTGAAGACTCCCGCGCCCTCTCCGAGCCCCTCCACGACCTCCCCCTAAACCGTTTTGGCGATACCTCCTGCCATCACATATGCTTCTCACGTCCCCGACGCGCTGGAAAGCGCGCAGGTGGGCCCTTAGCCCTCATCGTCTAGTGGCCCAGGACGCCGCCCTTTCAAGGCGGTAGCACGGGTTCGAATCCCGTTGGGGGCACGCTTTACCGTGTGCGAGACTTGTCTCGCACATTAGCTAGGTCCTGTGGAGCAGTTTGGAGTGCTCGCCACCCTGTCAAGGTGGAGGCCGCGGGTTCAAATCCCGTCAGGACCGCTGCAGCCCGTATGAGCTGCGTGGCTGGGTAGCTCAGTTGGTACGAGCGATCGCCTGAAAAGCGATAGGTCGCCGGTTCGATCCCGGCCCCAGCCACCACCCGAAGGCCCCGTCCACAGGACGGGGCCTTCGTCGTACGCCATCCGCCGGCTCAGCCCGTTCCCGCCCGGCCGTTACGCCGCCGCCGTACCGCCTGCACGGTCAGCCCCACCAGGACCACGGCAACCAGAGCCATCAGCGCCGCCGCGTCCGGCACCCGTTCCCCCAGGCGCTGGGCCCACTGCTCGACGGCGAACGAGTCGTCCACGTCCAGCGGTCCGGGCAGCGCGGCCGTCCCGTCGTACACGAGGAAGAACCCCCCGAGCCCGATGAACAGGAGGCCGGACAGCAGCGAGGTGCTGTGCAGTCCGAAGCGGCCCACGCGGAGCGGCCTGCCGCGCAGCCAGGCCCGGCGGCCGAGGTCGAAGCGTTCCCAGAGCAGGGCGAGCACGAACAGCGGCACGGCCATGCCCAGCGCGTAGGCGGCGAGCAGCAGCCCTCCGTAGACGGGGCTGCCGCCGACCGCCGCCACCGTGAGGACGCCGCCGAGGATCGGGCCGGCGCAGAATCCCGCCAGCCCGTACACCGCGCCGAGGGCGTACACGGACAGCGCGGTCGTGGGCCGGATACGGCCGCCGACCGCCGCGATCCGGCGGGAGGCGAAGCCCAGGCCCAGGATCTGGGCGAGGCCGAGGGCGATGATCAGCCAGCCCGCGCCGAGGACGAGCGCGTCCCGGTGGCCGTGGAAGAGCCGTCCGGCGTACGAGCCCGCCGCGCCCAGCGGGACGAGGGTGGTGGCGAGCCCTGCGTAGAAGATCCCCGTACGGGCCAGCAACCGTGAGGCGGTGCCCGCGGAGTACGCGAAGAAGGACGGCAGCAGCAGGGCGCCGCACGGGCTGAGCAGGGCGAGCAGACCGCCGAGCAGGGCCGCGAAGTAGCCGATGTCCGGGGTCACTTCGCGGGGTCCCCGGCGCTTCCGACGTTCGCGGCCTCCGCCGCGGCGGACTCGATGGCCTGGGTGAAGACGGCGGTCGGCTGCGCTCCCGCGAGGGGGTGGCCGTTGATGAGGAAGGACGGGGTGGACGTGGCGCCGATTCCGTAGGCCTGGTCGCGGTCGGCGCCGACCGCCGCGTTCGCCTCCGCGCTCTCGGTGTCGCGTGCGAAGCGGTCCAGGTCCTTCACCCCGGCCTGCTGGGCGAGGGCCCGCAGACGGGCCGTGCCGAATCCCTTCTCCTTGGCGTCCTCGGCGTAGGCGGCCCGGTGGAAGGCCCAGAAGCGGTCCTGCTGTCCGGCGGCCCAGGAGGCACGGGCGGCGGCCTCGGACTCCTTGCCGAAGATGGGGAAGTTGCGCCACTCGATGCGCAGGGTGCCGTCCTCGACGTACTTCTCGATCAGTTCGGGTTCGGTGTCCCGGGCGAACTTTCCGCAGTAGGAGCACCGGAAGTCGGCGTACTCGATGAGAACGACCGGGGCGTCGGTGCGGCCCCGGGCCAGCTTGTCGTCCGCGTCGCGCCGGGCCAGTTCCGCCAGCTGCCGGTAGAGGTCGGAGTCCGGGCCGCTCGTCGTCACGGTGGCCGGGGTGCCGGAGTTCTGGTCCTTGGGGGCGGTGGCCCGGTAGGAGACGAAGCCGAGCAGCCCTGCGGCGATCACGACGACGAGGCCGAGGAGGACCGGCTTCTTCGCGGAGGACGAGGGACGGGTGGGCGTGGGCATGCGGCGCTCCGTGCGAGTGCGTGGGGGGAGGGGAGGAGAGGCGCGGGGTCCGCCTGCACCCTCGGCACGGAGAGTTCGGCGGCTGCGGGCATGCCCCGGGACATGGCGCCGTGGGGGACGGGGTGATCAGCTGCCCGGAATAGTACGTCCTGTCACGGTCTCGTCGCGCTCGGCGACTGCCTCGTGGCGGACACGCGGCGGAAGGGACAGGGCCCTCGGGCGGAAGTGACGGGGCCCGCGCGAAATGCGTTCGCCACTCCTCGCGCCCGGGTGAGATCCTGGGGTCCGTATGTCTACTTCCTTCGCCGATCTCCAGTCCCAGCTCGGGCAGCTCTCGCTCCGCGACGCGCACCGGCTCGGCCGCCGGCTCGAGGGTGCCCGACGCATCCGTAAGCCCGAGGCCCGCCAGTCCGTTCTGGACGAGATCTCCGCCGAGGCAGGCAAGGCGTCCGAGCGGCTCGCGGGCCGCGCCTCGCGGATGCCCGCTCTGTCGTACCCGGAGCAGCTTCCGGTCAGCCAGAAGAAGGACGAGATCCTGGAGGCGATACGCGACCACCAGGTCGTGATCGTCGCGGGCGAGACCGGCTCCGGCAAGACCACGCAGATCCCCAAGATCTGCATGGAACTGGGGCGCGGCGTCCGGGGCATGATCGGGCACACCCAGCCCCGCAGGATCGCCGCGCGCACGGTCGCCGAGCGCGTCGCGGACGAGCTGAAGACCCCGCTCGGCGAGGCCGTCGGCTGGAAGGTGCGCTTCACCGACCAGGTGAACCCGGACGCGACCTTCGTGAAGCTGATGACGGACGGCATCCTGCTGGCCGAGATCCAGACGGACCGCGAGCTCCTCGCGTACGACACGATCATCATCGACGAGGCCCACGAGCGTTCGCTGAACATCGACTTCCTGCTCGGCTATCTGGCGAGGCTGCTGCCCAAGCGCCCCGATCTGAAGGTCGTCATCACCTCGGCGACGATCGACCCGGAGCGCTTCGCCAAGCACTTCGGCGAGGCGCCCATCGTCGAGGTCAGCGGGCGTACATATCCGGTGGAGGTGCGCTACCGCCCTCTCCTGGAGGAGGACTCCGCCGACTCCGACCGCGACCAGATCACGGCGATCTGCGACGCGGTGGACGAGCTGGACCACGAGGGCCCGGGCGACGTGCTGGTCTTCCTCTCCGGCGAGCGGGAGATCCGCGACACGGCGGACGCGCTGAACAAGCGCAACCTCAGACACACCGAGGTACTCCCCCTCTACGCCCGGCTCTCGCACGCCGAGCAGCACCGCGTGTTCCAGCGCCACACCGGACGCAGGATCGTTCTGGCGACGAACGTCGCGGAGACCTCGCTGACCGTCCCCGGCATCAAGTACGTGATCGACCCGGGCAACGCCCGTATCTCCCGCTACAGCCACCGCACCAAGGTCCAGCGGCTGCCGATCGAGCGGATCTCCCAGGCCAGCGCCAACCAGCGCAAGGGCCGCTGCGGCCGTACGTCGGACGGCATCTGCATCCGGCTGTACTCCGAGGACGACTTCCTGACCCGTCCGGAGTTCACCGACCCGGAGATCCTGCGGACCAACCTCGCCTCCGTCATCCTCCAGATGACCGCGGCCGGTCTCGGCGACATCGAGAAGTTCCCCTTCATCGACCCGCCGGACCACCGCAACATCCGCGACGGCATCCAGCTGCTCCAGGAGCTCGGCGCGCTGGAACTGGCGGAGAAGTCCTCCCAGGAGGGGAAGCGGGGGCAGAGGCTCACCCCGCTGGGCCGCAAGCTCTCCCAGCTGCCCGTGGACCCCCGGCTGGCCCGCATGGTCATCGAGGCCGAACGCAACGGCTGTGCCCGCGAGGTCATGGTCATCGCCTCGGCGCTCTCCATCCAGGACCCGCGCGAGCGGCCCTCGGAGAAGCAGACCCAGGCCGACCAGAACCACGCCCGCTTCAAGGACGAGACGTCCGACTTCCTGGCGTTCCTGAACCTGTGGCGCTACATCCGGGAGCAGCAGAAGGAGCGCGGCTCCTCCAGCTTCCGCCGGATGTGCAAGCAGGAGTATCTGAACTTCCTGCGCATCCGTGAGTGGCAGGACATCTACTCCCAGCTGCGTACGGTCGCCAAGCAGATGGGCATCGAGCTCAACGACCAGGACGCTCCCGAGCAGGCGGTGCACACCTCTCTGCTGGCCGGACTGCTGTCGCACATCGGGCTGAAGGACACCGAGAAGAACGAGTACCTCGGCGCCCGCAGCGCCAAGTTCGCGATCTTCCCGGGCTCCGCCCTGTTCAAGAAGCAGCCGCGCTTCGTGATGTCGGCCGAGCTGGTCGAGACGTCGAGGCTGTGGGCGCGGGTCAACGCGAAGGTCGAACCCGAGTGGATCGAGCCCGTCGCCCAGCACCTGCTGAAGCGCACCTACAGCGAGCCGCACTGGGAGAAGGACCAGGCCGCGGTCATGGCGTACGAGCGGGTGACGCTCTACGGCGTACCGATCGTCGCCCAGCGCAAGGTCAATTTCGGCCGTATCGACCAGGAGGCGTCCCGCGATCTGTTCATCCGGAACGCCCTGGTCGAGGGGGACTGGCGCACGCACCACCAGTTCTTCCACGACAACCGCAAACTGCTCGGCGAGGTCGAGGAGCTGGAGCACCGCGCCCGGCGCCGCGACATCCTCGTGGACGACGAGACGCTCTTCGACTTCTACGACCAGCGCATCCCCGAGCACATCGTCTCCGGCGCGCACTTCGACTCCTGGTGGAAGCACAAGCGCCGTGACGAGCCCGACGCGCTCGACTTCGAGCGCTCGATGCTCATCAACGAGAAGGCCGGGGCCGTCACCAAGGACGACTACCCGGACTCCTGGCGCCAGGGGAAGCTCAAATTCCGGGTGACCTACCAGTTCGAGCCGGGCGCGGACGCCGACGGTGTGACCGTCCACATCCCGCTCCAGGTCCTCAACCAGGTCACCTCCGAGGGCTTCGACTGGCAGATCCCGGGCCTGCGCGAGGAGGTGGTCACCGAGCTGATCCGCTCGCTGCCCAAGCCGATCCGCCGGCACTACGTCCCGGCCCCGAACTACGCCACGAAGTTCCTCGACCGCGCCGTCCCCCTCCAGGAGCCCCTGCCGCTCACGCTCGCGCGTGAGCTCCAGCGGATGGTCGGCGTGCCCGTCACGGCCGACGACTTCGACCTGACCCGCATCCCGGACCATCTGAAGATCACGTTCCGGATCACCGACGAACGGCGCCGCAAGGTCGCCGAGGACAAGGACCTGGAGGCGCTGAAGATCCAGCTGCGCCCCAAGGCGCGCCAGGCGCTCTCCAAGGCCGCGGCAGCCACCGCGGGGCCCTCCGGCGAGTCCATCGAACGGTCGGGGCTCACCGACTGGACGATCGGCACGCTGAACCGGGTCTTCGAGACCCGGAGGGCGGGCCAGCCGGTGAAGGCGTACCCGGCCCTCGTCGACCAGGGCGAGAGCGTGGCCGTACGGCTCTTCGACACGGAGGCCGAGCAGCAGCAGGCGATGTGGCGCGGCACCCGGAAGCTGATCCTGCTGAACATCCCGGTGAACCCCGCCAAGTTCGCCTCGGACAAGCTCAGCAACCAGCAGAAGCTGGCGCTGTCCCGCAATCCGCACGGCTCCGTCCAGGCACTGTTCGACGACTGCGCGACGGCGGCTGCCGACCGGCTGATCGCCGCGCACGGCGGCCCGGCCTGGGACGAGGCCTCGTTCCGGAAGCTGTACGACAAGGTGCGCGCCGACCTGGTGGACCTCACCGTCCGCACGATCGGCCAGGTGCAGCAGATCCTGGCGGCCTGGCAGGCCTGCGAGCGCCGGCTGAAGTCCACGAACAGCCTGGTCCTGATCAACAACGTCACGGACGTGCGGGACCACCTCGCCCGCCTCGTGCCGCCCGGCTTCGTCACCGCGACCGGGCTGCCCCGACTGCCCGACCTGATGCGCTATCTCGTCGCCGAGGACCGCCGGCTCCAGCAGATGCCGACCAACGTCCAGCGCGACACCACGCGCATGGAGAAGGTCCACGAGATGCAGGACGAGTACGCCTGGCTGCTCGAACAGCTCCCGCAGGGACGGCCCGTGCCCCAGGAGGTCCTGGACATCCGCTGGATGATCGAGGAGCTCCGGGTGAGCTACTTCGCGCACGCGCTGGGCACCGCTCAGCCCGTGTCGGACAAGCGGATCGTGAAGGCGATCGACGCGGCGGCACCGTGAACGGGCCCTCCGCCGGGCCGTAGTGGCACCCGCACGCTGAGTGAGTTCGACCTGGCCCCGGGACCTCCTGTAGAGTCTGTCTTCGCAGCCAGCCGCAAGGCCGGAAGCGAAAACCTGGTCCTGTGGAGCAGTTTGGAGTGCTCGCCACCCTGTCAAGGTGGAGGCCGCGGGTTCAAATCCCGTCAGGACCGCAGTGACGAAAGCCCGGATCCCCTGGATCCGGGCTTTCGTGCGTCTTGACGCGGGCGCGTGCCGCCGGTAACTCCGTAGGACGGAGTCCGCCCCTGTTTCCCTCGACGCGGGGCGGCCGGGTCCACCGGGAGGCCGCACGCATGTCTGCGCCCACGGAAAGGCACGAGACCCGCGCGCTGCTGCGCGCCCATCTGGCGGCCGCTTCCGGCTACCGCCATCTCACCCGGCACTGTCCGATCTGCCACCGCCTGCTGCGGCTCGCCATGGAGCCCCTGACGGCCCCACAGGCGCCGTACAGCTCGCGGGAGCCCCGCACGACGGACGGTCCGCCGCCGGCCCCGGAAACCGCCGCCGACGCCCCCGGAAGGGGGCGGGGAGCGGTGGCCGGCCCGCACCCCTCCCAGGGGGAGCCGGGCGGGCCGGAGAAGGACGAAAGCCCTCCCGCCGCATGACCAACTGCCGCAGCCGGCCGCCTTCGCGCCGTGGCAGGCTCGTAGGTGGAACGTCCACGCCACTGTGACGGGAGTCACTTCACCAGTTTTGGACAGGGTGGACTTTACGCACTTCCTACAACTGACGAATTTAATATGTGCAATTGCACTCCTCCCGCGTACATCCCGGGCCGTTCCGCCCGAGCCGGCCCACGACGCCAGGGAACCGGGCGAACAGGCCCGAACAGGCCCGCCCACACCCGCACGCGGACGTCCCCGCAAACCGACCCGTCGGCAGGTTCGGGCAGACGTCAGGGCCCTTTCGGGCACTCCCGGGCACCGGCTCCCGGTGCACACATCCCGGGGGCGCCCTCAGCACGCCCCCCCGCACGCCCCGGGCATGAAAAATCGCGCTGGACCCGGCGGAGTCCAGCGCGATTCAACGACGTACCCACATGTCACAGGCATGGCGCCCGTTGGGGCAGGCGCCCGTCGTATGGAGCTATGAGTGGGCACTCCAAGGGTTGGGGGACCCTTCAGCGCCCTGTTGTGGCTGCGGCGACAGGGGTGTGTCAGGCCTCGCTGCGCTGCTGCGGAATACCCGCAAGCAGTGCGCGGACCTCTGCCTCGCGGTACCGGCGATGTCCACCGAGCGTGCGGATGGACGTGAGCTTGCCAGCCTTTGCCCAACGGGTGACCGTCTTCGGGTCCACGCGGAACATCGTGGCAACCTCAGCCGGGGTCAGCAGCGGCTCGGCATCAGGGGTGCGAGCGGTCATGAGCGGCCTCCTCGGGAGAACCGAACCTTCTCGGTTCTTTCCTCTAAATTCTGCACCTTGACCCGCGTTGCCCGAAATGGCGGACGCGGGCCGAGTCGGTTATAGGACGAACGGCTTGTCCTCGGCACTACAACTACACCATCCGTCCAGCCACGTCGGCCAAACCGATGGAATTGCCCTCCCAGGTGTTCATCAGCGACGGAAGCCGATGGACCATGCCATAGCGGACAGTCACGCCCCAGTAACGATCAGTCACAGGACGACCAGGAGTCGCCAGAAGTCGTCAGACCCCCCATAGCGTGCAATGCAGAGCATTCCGCCCATAGTTGGGCGGACAGAGTCCTCCCCGGACTCCTTGTCCTATTTTGGCATGAGGAGTAGGGAAGGGCGCAAGGGCCCCGTTAGTGCTATCCGTCACGCTTGAGGCAAAGGCCCGGTTCGGGACGTAGGTCCCGCACCACATGAGCCACTTCCCGCCTCGCCTGTCACACGCATCACACCCGGAGCCGGTTCACAGCCCGTCAGATCCCCTCAGGGCATCTCCGTTCACCTCCACCGCGCTCCCTCGGCGCCCGCAGATGTCGGACACCTCACACGGTGTACCTTCCCTGCCGATAGCGCCTCTATGCGACGGTGCGTTCCAATTCACACGGCTTCGGGCTAGTTGGAGGACTGCATGTCCCGCACGGCCCGCCAGCGCTCGGCGAGACGGCCGTACGCCACACCCGCCGCATCGGTGTCCCCGGCGCGCAGAGCCGCGATGCCCTCGGCCACATCCGCGGCCGACCGGTCGGCCGCGAGCCGCTCATCGCTGAGCGCGTGCACCAGGCCGCCGTAGTCCAGCTCCACCAGGGCGCGCGGATGGAACTCCTCCAGCCAGCGCCCCACCTCCACGAGCCCCTCGGTCAGCGGCCCTTCGTCGACGGTCTCCCGCAGGGTCCGCAGCGCCCTCGCCAGCCGGCGCCTGGCCTGCACCATCGGCGTCCGGTAGCGCATCAGCGGCCGGCCGCCGCCGGCACCGGCGGCGACGTACTCCCGCTCCTCGTCGTCGAAGAGCACGAACCAGCGCACCGGTACGTGCCACACCGTGGTCCTGATCCAGGGACGGGCGTCCGGGTTCCGCTCGGCCCACCGCTCGTAGTCCGCGGCCGCCTGACCCCGCACCACCGGAGGCAGCACCGCGTCGAGCACGGTGGCCGAAAACAGACCCCCCAGTTCACTCAGCGCCATCCATCCGCGCATCCGGGTCCGCCACGGGCAGACGCAGACCACCCCGTCGACCAGCGCCACGAAGGCGTCGTCGCTCTCGTGCACCGGAACCGCCACCGGGGGCGTGGGAACCAAGTCCGCCAGCGAGCGACGCAGTTCGTCCTGGGCCGTGGGGAGCTCGGAGCGCTGGGCATAGCGCGTCCAGTGACTCCGCTCGGGTTCCCGGAAGGCGGCGAGCGGCTCGTACACCCGCAGGTAGGACGCGTAAGGGACGAGCACCGAAGACACCACCGACATGCGGTAAATCGTGTCACGCCGGTACTCCACAGGGGGGTGATCCGGTGCAGTGGAACAGATCTACGTGTCACGAGGACTTACGCTCTTGCCCAGTCGGACCGGCCGGGTGCCGGCCGGTCCGCGGCCCTCCCCACCTTCAGGAGGGTCATCCGCCGCTTCGTACTTGGGAGTCACCACAGTGACCGATGTGACCGGCGTACCTGTCGACGCACTGCGCACCCTGTTCCACTCGGATCAGGGGGGCCACGAGCAAGTCGTGATCTGCCAGGACCGTGCCACCGGCCTCAAGGCCGTCATCGCCCTCCACTCCACCGCCCTGGGCCCCGCCCTCGGCGGCACCCGCTTCTATCCGTACGCCTCCGAGGAGGAGGCCGTCGCGGACGCGCTGAACCTCTCGCGCGGCATGTCGTACAAGAACGCCATGGCCGGCCTCGACCACGGCGGCGGCAAGGCCGTCATCATCGGCGACCCGGAGCGGATCAAGACCGAGGAACTGCTCCTCGCCTACGGCCGGTTCGTGGCCTCGCTCGGCGGGCGCTACGTGACCGCCTGTGATGTCGGCACCTACGTCGCCGACATGGACGTCGTCGCCAGGGAGTGCCGCTGGACCACCGGCCGCTCCCCCGAGAACGGCGGCGCCGGCGACTCCTCCGTCCTCACCGCGTACGGCGTCTTCCAGGGCATGCGCGCGTCCGCCCAGCACCTGTGGGGCGACCCCACGCTGCGCGGCCGCAAGGTCGGTGTCGCGGGCGTCGGCAAGGTCGGACACCACCTGGTCCAGCACCTGCTGAGCGACGGCGCCGAGGTCGTGGTGACCGATGTGCGCGAGGAGTCCGTACGCCGGATCACCGACCTGCACCCCGAGGTCTCCGTGGCCGCGGACACGGACGCGCTGATCCGCACGGAGGGCCTGGACATCTACGCCCCGTGCGCGCTGGGCGGTGCGCTCGACGACACGAGCGTGCCCGTGCTCACGGCGAAGGTCGTGTGCGGCGCGGCCAACAACCAGCTCGCGCACCCGGGCGTGGAGAAGGACCTTGCCGACCGATCGGTTCTGTACGCACCCGACTACGTGGTGAACGCCGGTGGCGTGATCCAGGTGGCCGACGAGCTCCACGGTTTCGATTTCGACCGGTGCAAGGCGAAGGCGTCGAAGATCTTCGACACCACGCTGGCCATATTCGCACGTGCGAAGGTGGACGGGATTCCGCCGGCCGCGGCGGCCGACCGCATCGCCGAGCAGCGGATGGCCGAAGCCCGCCGTCGCTGAGGCGTCACCGCACCGTCGGCCCCCCGTCACCGGACCGTGCGTCCGGCCCGGTGACCGGGGGCCTCCGCACGGCCGGGGGACGGTCCGCCGGCCGTGGGGAGACAAGACTCACTCCGGTCGGCGGGTCGGCCGCCCACAAGAGGTTAAAATCGGGTGTGACCAGCGAGGACGGGCTCCTCCGCGGTCCTGCACGGAGGCACGTGATGCGGGCGGCGTACCGTATGGCCGAGGAAGCAGGTACCGTTAAAGCCACGGGCGCGGTCTCTCTGCTGAGAGTCCGTCCTGAAACATGAACGCGTGTCAAGACTCTGGGGCCGTCGAGCCCCGTCACCGAGGGGGTCGAGCCATGGGGCGCGGCCGGGCAAAGGCCAAGCAGACAAAGGTCGCCCGCCAGCTGAAGTACAGCAGCGGCGGGACTGACCTGTCGCGTCTGGCCAATGAGCTGGGCGCATCGCCTTCGAGTCAACCACCGAACGCCGAGCCGTTCGAGGACGACGACGAGGAAGATGACCCGTACGCACAGTACGCGGATCTGTACAACGACGACGAGGACGCGGACGAGGACGAACAGTCCGGTCCGTCGTCACAGCGCCGCGGCGCTTGACCTCGCGCTGACACATCGACCCGGTCCGGGCCTGCCCGGACCGGGTTCTGTGCTGTCCCGGTCCGGAACGGACGAAGCCTGCGGGCCATGAGCCGCGCGGAGCTCCGGCCGCCACCGGCCCACCGGCCCGCTGGAGTGCCGGGCCGGTGGTGACGGTGTCCTAGCGTGCGTAGCTTCCGGTCAGCTCGGCGCCCGTGGCGTGGTCCCCACGCTCGGTGATCTCACCGGCGACCCAGGAGTCGACACCCCGGTCGGCCAGCGTCGTCAGCGCCGCGTCCACCGAGTCGGCCGGGACGATCGCGATCATGCCGACGCCCATGTTGAGCGTCTTCTCCAGCTCCAGCTGCTCGACCTGTCCGGCCTTGCCGACCAGGTCGAAGACGGCGCCGGGCGTCCAGGTGGCGCGGTCCACCGTGGCGTGCAGACCGTCCGGGATCACCCGGGCCAGGTTGTTGGCCAGGCCGCCGCCGGTGACGTGGCTGAAGCCGTGCACCTCGGTCGTGCGGGTCAGCGCCAGGCAGTCCAGGGAGTAGATCCTGGTGGGCTCCAGCAGCTCCTCGCCGAGCGTCCTGCCGAACTCCTCGACCTGGCGGTCGAGCGTCCAGCCGGCACGGTCGAAGACCACATGGCGCACGAGCGAGTACCCGTTGGAGTGAAGACCGGAGGACGCCATCGCGATCACGGCGTCACCCTTACGGATACGGTCCGGACCCAGCAGCCGGTCGGCCTCGACCACGCCGGTGCCCGCACCCGCGACGTCGAAGTCGTCGGCGCCCAGCAGACCCGGGTGCTCGGCCGTCTCGCCGCCGACCAGGGCGCAGCCCGCCAGGACACAGCCCTCGGCGATGCCCTTCACGATGGCCGCGACACGCTCGGGATGCACCTTGCCGACACAGATGTAGTCGGTCATGAAGAGCGGCTCCGCGCCGCACACGACCAGGTCGTCGACGACCATGCCGACGAGGTCGTGGCCGATCGTGTCGTACACGCCCATCTGCCGGGCCAGGTCGACCTTCGTGCCGACGCCGTCGGTGGCGGAGGCGAGCAGCGGACGCTCGTAACGCTTGAGCGCCGAGGCGTCGAAGAGGCCGGCGAACCCGCCGAGACCGCCGAGGCCCGCGACCTCGGGGCGCTGCGTCTTCTTCACCCACTCCTTCATCAGCTCGACGGCACGGTCACCGGCTTCGATGTCGACGCCCGCCGCAGCGTAGGAAGCACCTGTTGTCTCAGACATTGCCCGGGTTCTTTCGTGTGGGAATACGGGGCTGGTGGGGAAGCGGCCGGTCGGTCCGGGTCACGGACGACGCAGCGCGTCGGCCGCCGCGGTGGCGGCGGGGCCGGCCGCCAGCTCGGTCTCCAGCAGCTGCTTTCCGAGCAGCTCCGGGTCCGGGAGCTCCATCGGGTATTCACCGTCGAAGCAGGCGCGGCAGAGGTTCGGCTTGGCGATCGTCGTCGCCTCGACCATCGCGTCGAGCGAGATGTACGCGAGCGAGTCGGCCCCCATGGAGGTGGCGATCTCGTCGACGGACATGCCGTTGGCGATCAGTTCGGCGCGCGTCGCGAAGTCGATGCCGAAGAAGCAGGGCCACTTCACGGGCGGGGAGGAGATCCGGATGTGGATCTCGGCCGCGCCCGCCTCGCGGAGCATCCTGACCAGGGCGCGCTGGGTGTTGCCGCGGACGATCGAGTCGTCGACGACCACCAGGCGCTTGCCCTTGATGACTTCCTTGAGCGGATTCAGCTTGAGACGGATGCCCAGCTGGCGGATGGTCTGTGAAGGCTGGATGAAGGTCCGGCCGACGTAGGCGTTCTTGACCAGTCCGGACCCGAACGGAATTCCGCTCGCCTCGGCGTAGCCGATGGCCGCGGGGGTTCCGGATTCCGGCGTTGCTATGACCAGATCGGCGTCGACGGGGGCCTCGGCCGCAAGCTTCCGGCCCATCTCCACACGGGAGAGGTAGACGTTCCGCCCGGCGATGTCGGTGTCGGGGCGGGCCAGATAGACGTACTCGAAGACACAGCCCTTGGGCTTCGCTTCTGCGAAGCGGGAGGTGCGGAGGCCGTTCTCGTCGATGGCGACGAGCTCGCCCGGCTCGATCTCACGGACGTAGCTGGCGCCGCAGATGTCGAGGGCGGCGGACTCGGAGGCCACCACCCAGCCACGCTCCAGCCGGCCGAGGACCAGGGGGCGGATGCCCTGCGGGTCGCGGGCGGCGTAGAGGGTGTGCTCGTCCATGAAGACGAGCGAGAAGGCGCCCTTGACCTCGGGGAGCACCTTTGCGGCGGCCTCCTCGATGGTGAGCGGCTTGTCGTTCTCGTCCCGCTGTCCGGCGAGCAGGGCGGTCACCAGATCCGTGTCGTTCGTCGCCGCGACCTGGGTGGCGCGACCGTCCTTACGGGGAAGGTCGGCGACCATCTCGGCAAGCTGGGCCGTATTGACCAGGTTGCCGTTGTGACCCAGGGCGATCGAGCCGTGCGCGGTGGCACGGAACGTCGGCTGCGCGTTCTCCCACACCGAGGCACCGGTGGTGGAGTAGCGGGCATGACCGACCGCGATATGGCCCTGGAGCGATCCCAGAGACGTTTCGTCGAAGACCTGCGAGACCAGTCCCATGTCCTTGAAGACCAGGATCTGGGACCCGTTGCTCACTGCGATGCCCGCGGACTCCTGTCCACGGTGCTGCAGGGCATACAGTCCGAAATAGGTGAGCTTGGCGACCTCTTCGCCCGGAGCCCAGACACCGTAGACGCCGCAAGCGTCCTGGGGGCCTTTTTCTCCGGGGAGCAGGTCGTGGTTGAGTCGTCCATCACCACGAGGCACGGCACCGAGTGTAGGCGAGATCGACCACCGGTCCGAATTGGGTGACCGCCCCAGAGGGGTCCTACGACCGGTGAGGCCGTGCCCCCGGGGCCGTTTCCGCAGGCACCGCGGGCCGCTCGGTTCGACTACTCCGGGTGATCATGGCCTGTTCTCCTCCCCGCTCCCCGGACCCCGGCAGGACGGTCGTTGCGGGGATGCGCGGCGGTTACCGGCGGGTCCGGGGTCCCGACGGCCCGGCGCCCGCGCGGACGCTCTCGTGGCGCTCGGTGAGCCGGGGTCCGATGCGGAGCGAGGGGTGGCCGAACGCTCGTTTCGTGTCGAGCCTCACACCGGGCGGCCCGTGCGGAGAGGCCCCCGGGCCACCTCGGAGGGCCCTCGGCCGGCCCGGGACGCTCCTGGTGCGGTCCAGGAGCGGCCCGCGATCCCGGTCCGTGGACCTTGCGATCGGGTACGGGCGGGCCGTGCGAGCCGGTACGAGCAGACCTGGCTCGCCTGTACGGGCGGACCGCGTCAGCCGGGTACGGGCGGACCGCGAGCCGGTACGGGGGCTGCCCGGGGTGCGGGTTCGGGCTGGGCCGCGCCGCCGTGACGGGGTCCGGGCGCCGGGACGGGCGTCCGCACTTCGAGATCGCCGTTGACACGGTCATGGCCTGTTGGCAGGCTCCTGCCTCATGCAGCCCCTCGGTGATCTTTCGGTCACGCTCGTGGAGCGCCGCCATGTCGATCTGGGACGTGTCGCGAGCGCCATCTGTCGCCGCGCCTGAGCTGTCACGCTCCCGGGCCCTTCCCTGGCCTCGGTAGAGCTTCCGCTCCGCAGAACCCTCGTTCCGCAGAGCTTCCGTTCCGCCCTCCTTTCCGCCTGCTCATGACCGGGTGTGCGTCCGCGTACGCCCGTCTGCGGCGGGTTCCGTCGTGTCCCTCTCCCCCGTGCGCCGCTCCTTCCGGCGCCCGAGGCCCGCCCAGGAGACCTCATGCCCTCTCGCGATTCGAACGTCAGTACGGAAAAGTCTGTCGAGGCGCCGCTGAGCCGCCGCGCCTTCACCACGGCCGTGGGAGCGACGGCGGCCACCGCCGCCGTCGGGATACAGGCCGCCACCCCGGCCGCCGCGGCCTCGGGTGCGGCATCCGGGGACGTACCGCGGGAGCAGCCCTTCCGCGCCGCCCGGGGCAAGCACGCCCGCCGACCCAACATCCTCTTCATCCTCGGTGACGACCTCGGCTGGGCGGATCTCTCCTCCTACGGCGCCCCGCACATCCGCACCCCCCACCTGGACGCGCTCGCACGGCAGGGCGTCCGCTTCACGGATGCCTACTCCGGGTCCGCGACCTGCTCCCCCACCCGGTTCAGCCTCTACACGGGCCGCTACCCGGGGCGTACGAAGGGCGGGCTCGCGGAGCCCATCGCCGACAAGTCCGTCGGCCTCGAACCGACCCACCCGACGCTGGCGTCCCTGCTGCGCGGTGCCGGTTACTCGACCGCGCTGATCGGCAAGTGGCACTGCGGCTACCTGCCGGACTACAGCCCGACCAAGTCGGGCTGGGACGAGTTCTTCGGAAACTTCGGCGGGGCGCTGGAGTACTACTCGAAGCTCGGTCTGGCCGGGGAGTACGACCTGTACGAGGGCGACGCCGAATACAAGGACCTGCGCTACTACACCCGCGTCCTCACGGAGCGCGCGAGCGAATACGTGCGGCGCGACCACGAGAAGCCGTGGCTGCTCAACCTGAACTTCACCACCCCGCACTGGCCGTGGATCGCCGACGGCGACACGGAGGCCAGCGCCGAGATCGTCCGCCGTATCAAGGCCGGCGACAGATCGGCGCTCTGGAACGCCGACGGCGGCTCGGTCGAGAAGTACACGGAGATGGTCGAGGACCTGGACCGCTCGATCGGCCAGGTGCTGAAGGCCCTGAAGCGGTCGGGCCAGGAGGAGGACACGCTCGTCTTCTTCGCCAGCGACAACGGCGGCGAGCGCTTCTCGTACAACTGGCCCCTGTCCGGCAACAAGAGCTCGCTCCAGGAGGGCGGCATCCGGGTCCCGTCGGTGCTGCGCTGGCCCGCGCGCATCAACGGCAATCAGGTCAGCGATCTCCCCGTGTTCTCGCCCGACTGGACGGCGACCCTGCTGGAACTCGGCGGTGCGCGGCCCGACCCCGCTTACGCCCTGGACGGCGTCAGCCTCGCCGGCTACCTGCTGCGGGACGAGAAGCCGAAGGAGCGCGACCTGTTCTGGCGCGTGCGCGGCGAGCGGGCGCTGCGGCGCGGCGACTGGAAGTACTACAGGGGGAAGAGCGGGGCCGACCAGCTCTTCCAGCTGAGCGAGGACCAGCGCGAGCAGGCCGACCGGGCGAAGGCCGAGCCCGAACTGCTGGCCGAGCTGCGGGCGTCGTGGGAGAAGACGAACGCGGGCCTGCTCCCGTATCCGACGGCTTCCTGAGCCATCCGTCCCGGGTCGGCCCGGGCCCGGGCTGTCCGGGGCCCGGGCTGTCCGGGGCCTGGGCAGGCCGGGGCCTGGGCAGGCCGGGGCCTGGGCTACCCCGTACCCGGTCGGCCCGGCCCCGGCTGCTCCCGCTCCCCTTCCGGCGGCCGCGGTGGTCAGTCCTTGGACGCCGAGGCCGTCGCGGTAAGCCCTTCGCCGCTCTTCGCCGTGAGCGAGAGGGTGCGGTGGTCGATGGCGTACTCCGCCTTCCCCTCCAGCGCGGCGAGCAGTGCGCGTTCCAGCTTCATCTGCGGTCCCGGGCACATCTTCCTGGTGGAGGCGAGCGGGCCGAAGGTGATCGTGGAGCCGGAGACCGCCGCCTTGCCGTGGAAGGAGTTGCAGCCGAGGCTCCCCTCCACCGAACCGTCCTCGGTGAAGGAGAAGCGCGTCCCGTCCTGCGTGCCCGTGGGCAGGGAGGAGGCGGTGCTTCCGGAGACCAGCCCGGTGACCTTCCACGCGGTGCCGGTGAGCGGGGCCGGGGGCTCGGACGTCAGGACGATGGAGGCGCCCTCCGCCGTGGTCAGGGTCAGTGTCTTCTCGTCCCCGCTGCCGGCCACCGCTGCCTCCAGCTTCCCGCCGAGAGCGCCGCCCAGCGCCGTCTCGAACCGCTGGACCTCCTTCTCGCACGCCATGCCCGTGGTCGTGCTCCGCCCGACGGTCACGGCGGTGCCGTCGACACGCACATCGGCGGAGAAGCGGTTGCAGCCCAGATTGCCGGTCGCCTTCCCCCCGGATCCGATCTCGACATGGGCACCCTCCGGAGCAGCGGTCTTCTTGCCGTCCACGGTCAGGGAGGACACGCTCCAGTGGACACCGGTCAGGGGCAGCTCGGTCCGTACGGTGCCACTGCCGTCACCGGACTCGGAGTCTCCGGATCCCGCTCCGGAGCCCGACTCCGTACCGCAGGCGGCAAGAGTGAGAAGGGCCAGGACGCTGACAGCCATACGTTGTTTGCGCATGGCCCTGGGACGGATCGACCAGCCGATCCGGTTCCCCCTCAGCCCATCAGCGGCAGCAACGGGGCGAGGTCGGCCCGCTCACCGCTCGCGCTGACCTGCGCCGCTTCGACCGCCTCCGTCCACCGCGCACGACCGGTCGCGAGCCGGATCCAGGTGAGCGGGTCCGTCTCCACGACGTTGGGCGGTGTGCCCCGGGTGTGCTTCGGGCCGCCGATGCACTGGACGACGGCGAAGGGCGGGACGCGCACCTCGACCGAGCCGCCGGGCGCCTTGTCCGCGAGCGCGTCGGCGAGCAGCCGGGTGCAGGCGGCGAGCGCCTGGCGGTCGTACGGGATGTCGAGGCCTGTCGCCCGGTGGAGGTCGTCGGTGTGGACGACGAGCTCGACGGTGCGGGTGACCAGGAAGTCGCCCAGCCGCATCGTCCCCGCCCCGGCCGTCACCAGCCGGTCGTCGAAGCCGGCGGGCACCCGCTCGGTGAACCGCGCCTCCGTCTCCGCGCAGAGCGCGTCCAGGTCGGGCCGCTCCGCGGCGAGTTCCCTGGTGAAGTCGGCGATCCCGGCAGCCCTTCTGGCGGTGGAGAACGGCCACTCCAGCAGCGCGGTCTCCGGCTTGGGCCCCCCGGCCGGCACCGGGAGCTCCACAGCCCGGCTCACCCCGCCCAGGGCCATGGTCAGATGCGCCGCGAGCTCCCGCACCGTCCACTCCCCCAGCCCCGGCAGGGCGAGCTGCTCGGGCGTCAGGACGCGGACGGCTTCCCGTACGTGGGCGAACTGGGCCAGGACTGCGGTCCGCGTCCGGGCGAGGTCGTAGGCGCGAGGGCGCTTCTTGGCCGGTGGCATGGGTGCGAGACTAACCGGCGCCTACGACAGTGCCCCGTGCTCCGGTCGGACCGCACCGGCCGCCGGGGCCCGTCCGCTCACCTCTTGGGGAAGTCCGCCGCGTCGGGGTGGACGGTGCCGGTGCAGCCCCGTCGCTCCGTCGCGTCGTCGACGTACGCCCTGAAGAGCGCCCGCAGCCGGTCGGCGGCTATCCGGTCGTACGGATAGGACACCCACATCACGTGCAGGGCCGGCCGGCCGGAGCAGACCGAGGACGCCCACCAGGTCTGCCCGGAGTCGGTGCCCGCCGTGCCCGGTGCGAGCTCGGTCGGCTGCTTGAAGTGCGCGGTGCGCAGCCCTCGCGTCCCGTCGCCGACATACGTCTCGGTCTTCACCCACCAGGGGAAGTGCTTCAGCACGTTGCCCAGCGACTGCGGATAGTCCGAGGTCTTCACGAAGCCCGGATAGATCCTGCGGGTCTCCTTCTCCCCCACCGTCAGCAGACAGGCGTCATGGTCGCTCGCCTTCCCCGCCGGGGCGGCCAGCGCCCTGTCGGGGAGCTGTCCGCGCTCCTCGGTGGCGAGGAAACGCTGGTACCAGGCGCAGGTGCCGCCCGTACTCGCCGGGGCGCCGAACTCCGTCGCGGGCGCGGCGAGTGTGGCCGGCAGCTCCGGGAGCTCGGCCCGGCATCCCGTCCGTCCGGCGGCCCGGTCCGCCGCCTGGCGGGCCAGACCGGCGAGCGTGCGCCGGTCCTCGGGGGTGACGCGCTCGTCGTACCGGGCGACGGCCGACACCTCTATGGAGGAGATGGCTCCGCCCTTCTCGCAGAGCGCCCGCGCCGTCACCTTGTACTCGTCGTACTCACCCAGCCTGCCGTCTCCCAGCGGATGCGGAAGGGCATGGCTGAGGACCGGCCCGGTGGTCCTGTCCTCGTCGCCGTACGGCTGGCGGAACGGCTCGTCACTCGTCTCGTCGATCTCCGTCTCGTCCGCATCGGTCTCCTCGGCGTCCGGCTCGGCCGAGCGCCGCAGGACGGCCATCGAGAAGTGTCCGTAGGTCGTTCCCGGGTCTCCGACCCTGTAGACCAGGCAGCCGCTGGACCGCTCGGCGAGATCGGTCTCGTACTCGTCGGAGAGCTTGACCCGGTCGATCCCGCCGCCGTTCAGCCCGAGGACGGGGTCGGGATCGATGAGACCGCCGCAGGCCTCGGTGATGCGCCTGCGGCTCTCGTCCCTGTCCCTGAGGTCGATGAACTCCTGCACGAAGGCCCAGATGCTCAGCCCGATGCCGACCACGGCGAGCACGCACAGCAGCTTGTTGGCCACGTCGCGCCCGCGCCCGGGCAACGGCCGGGGCTCGCCGCCCGGTCGCGTACCGCGTGACTCGTCCATAACCGTCCCCCCGTGCGCCCCCTGCGCAACGTTCCCCAAGCTAGCAGCCGGTACTGACAGCCCCTCGGAGAGAAGTCCAGGGCCGGAAACGGCAAAGCCCCCGCCCGGGACGACCGGACGGGGGCTTCGCGACAAGCGGCGGGTGACTCAGGCGAACAGACCCTCCAGGGTCCCCTCGTGCGCCGTGCGCAGCTCGCTCAGCGGAATGCTGAACTCGCCCTGGATCTCGATCTCCTCGCCGTCCACGACACCGATGCGGGCGACGGGCAGACCCCGCGCACCGCACATGTCGTTGAAGCGGAGCTCCTCGCTGCGCGGAACCGACACGACCGCACGGCCGGCCGACTCCGAGAACAGGAAGGTGAACGCGTCCAGACCGTCCGGGACGACCAGCCGGGCACCCTTCCCACCCCGCAGGCAGGACTCGGTGACCGCCTGGATCAGACCGCCGTCGGAGAGGTCGTGCGCCGCGTCGATCATGCCGTCGCGGGAGGCCGAGATGAGGATCTCGGCGAGCAGCTTCTCGCGGCCCAGGTCGACCTTCGGCGGCATACCGCCCAGGTGCTGGTGGACGACCTCGGACCACGCCGAGCCGCCGAACTCCTCGGCGGTGTCGCCCAGGAGGTAGAGCAGCTGGCCCTCCTCGGCGAACGCGACCGGCGTGCGCCGGGTGACGTCGTCGATCACACCGAGCACCGCGACGACGGGCGTCGGGTGGATCGCCGTCTCCCCGGTCTGGTTGTACAGCGAGACGTTGCCGCCGGTGACCGGGGTGCCCAGCTCCAGGCAGCCGTCCGCGAGACCACGCGTGGCCTCGGCGAACTGCCACATGACGTCCGGGTCCTCGGGCGAACCGAAGTTCAGGCAGTCCGAGATGGCGAGCGGCTTTGCGCCGGAAGCGGCGACGTTGCGGTACGACTCGGCCAGCGCGAGCTGCGCGCCCGTGTACGGGTCGAGCTTGGCGTAGCGGCCGTTGCCGTCGGTCGCCATGGCCACGCCCAGGTTCGACTGCTCGTCGATCCGGACCATGCCGGCGTCCTCGGGCATCGCGAGCACGGTGTTGCCCTGCACGAAGCGGTCGTACTGGTCGGTGATCCAGGACTTGGAGGCCTGGTTCGGGGAGCCGACCAGCTTGAGAACCTGCTCGCGCAGCTCCGCCCCGTTCGCCGGACGGGCCAGCTTGCCGGCGTCGTCGGCCTGGAGCGCGTCCTGCCAGGACGGGCGGGCGAACGGCCGGTGGTACGTCGGGCCCTCGTGGGCCACGGACCGCGGCGGTACGTCCACGATCTGCTCGCCGTGCCAGAAGATCTCCAGCTGCGAGCCCTCGGTCACCTCACCGATGACGGTGGCGATGACGTCCCACTTCTCGCAGATCTCCATGAAGCGGTCCACGTGCTGCGGCTCGACGATCGCGCACATGCGCTCCTGCGACTCGCTCATGAGGATTTCCTCGGGCGAGAGGGAGGAGTCGCGCAGCGGCACGGTGTCCAGCTCGACGCGCATGCCGCCGGAGCCCGCGGAGGCCAGCTCGGAGGTGGCACAGGAGAGCCCGGCGCCGCCGAGGTCCTGGATGCCCGCGACGAGCTTCTCCTTGAAGATCTCCAGGGTGCACTCGATGAGGAGCTTCTCCTGGAACGGGTCGCCGACCTGCACGGCGGGGCGCTTGGTGGGCTTGGTGTCGTCGAAGGTCTCCGAGGCCAGCACGGAGACGCCGCCGATGCCGTCGCCGCCGGTGCGGGCGCCGTAGAGGATCACCTTGTTGCCGGGCCCGGAGGCCTGGGCCAGGTGGATGTCCTCGTGCTTCATCACGCCGATGCAGCCGGCGTTGACGAGCGGGTTGCCCTGGTAGCAGGCGTCGAAGACGACCTCGCCGCCGATGTTCGGCAGGCCGAGGCAGTTCCCGTAGCCGCCGATGCCGGCGACGATGCCCGGCAGCACCCGGCGGGTGTCGGGGTGGTCGGCCGCACCGAAGCGCAGCGGGTCGACGACCGCGATCGGGCGGGCACCCATGGCGAGGATGTCGCGGACGATGCCGCCGACGCCGGTTGCCGCGCCCTGGTAGGGCTCGATGTACGAGGGGTGGTTGTGCGACTCGACCTTGAAGGTGACCGCGTAACCCTGGCCGACGTCGACGACACCGGCGTTCTCGCCGATCCCGACGAGCATGGCGTCGTTCTCGGGGACCTTCTCGCCGAACTGCTTGAGGTGGACCTTGCTGCTCTTGTAGGAGCAGTGCTCGGACCACATCACGGAGTACATGGCGAGCTCGGCGCCGGTGGGACGGCGGCCCAGGATCTCGCGGATCCGGGCGTACTCGTCCTCCTTGAGGCCGAGCTCCTTCCAGGGCTGTCCGGCGTCCGGGGTTTCGGCCGCGTGCTTGACCGTGTCCAGGCTCATGCGTTGACCAGCTTCTTGATGATCGAGGTGAAGAAACCCAGGCCGTCGGTGCGACCGGTGCCGATCAGCGGCTCGACGGCGTGCTCCGGGTGCGGCATCAGACCGACGACGTTGCCCGCGGCGTTGGTGATGCCGGCGATGTCGCGCAGCGAGCCGTTCGGGTTGACGTCGGCGTAGCGGAACGCGACGCGGCCCTCGGCCTCCAGCTCGTCGAGCGTGCGCTCGTCGGCGGTGTACCGGCCGTCCACGTTCTTCAGCGGTACGGAGATCTCCTGGCCAGCCGTGTAGTCCGAGGTCCAGGCCGTCTCCGCGTTCTCCACCCGCAGCTTCTGGTCGCGGCAGATGAAGTGGAGGTGGTTGTTGCGCAGCATCGCGCCGGGCAGCAGGTGTGCCTCGGTCAGGATCTGGAAACCGTTGCAGATACCGAGGACCGGCATGCCGGCCTTCGCCTGCGCGATGACGGTCTCCATCACCGGCGAGAAACGCGAGATGGCGCCGGCGCGCAGATAGTCGCCGTAACTGAATCCGCCCGCCAGGATCACCGCGTCGACCTGGTGGAGGTCCTTGTCGCGGTGCCAGAGGGATACGGGTTCGGCACCCGCGATCCGCACGGCCCGGAGGCTGTCCTGGTCGTCGAGCGTGCCGGGAAAAGTGACGACTCCGATACGGGTGGTCACTTCTCCTCCTCCACCTTGACGGTGAAGTCCTCGATGACTGTGTTGGCGAGGAAGGTCTCCGCCATCTCGTTAATACGGGCGAGGGCGGCATCGTCGACCGGCCCCTCGACCTCGAGCTCGAAACGCTTTCCCTGACGAACGTCCGCGATTCCGTCGAAGCCGAGACGGGGCAGTGCGCGCTGCACAGCCTGTCCCTGCGGGTCGAGGATCTCCGGCTTGAGCATGACGTCGACTACGACGCGTGCCACTGGCACTCCCGGTGGTGTGGTGCGGCTGTGTCTCCGAGGGGTTCCCCAGATCCCCGCGGGTCCACTCAGCGTACCTGGCCAGAAATTCTACGCGGGTAGATATCAAGCAACTCCGATCACGCCGTGATAACGGACCCGGACTACGCACAGGGAAAGCCCAGGAAAAAAATCTTCACCCGGATTGCACGCGGGCACACGGAGGCAACACGCGGATGTAATTGAGCGGGCTTCACAATGCGCCTCCTGCCGCTGTACAAATGAATACCGGGGAAAGCACGATTGCCCCGGAACAGTCGACACCCGTCGATCCGTATCCGCCCAGCCGCCGGAAGGCCGGCATCAGCGCATGTCAGACGCGACGGTGCCGCAGGAAAGGACCGATATCCGTGGCTCAGCGTGTAGTGGTGACGCTCTCCGACGACATCGACGGGGGAGAAGCGGCGGAAACGGTCACCTTCGCCCTGGACGGGAAGTCGTACGAGATCGACCTCAATCCCGCCAACGCAAAGAAACTGCGCAAGACACTGGCTCCGTACGTGGCGGCCGGCCGAAAGCAGACAAATACCGGCAAGCGCGGCAAGGCGCCGGTGTCGTACCACCACACCTCGCTCGCGCCCGACCCCGCGGCCGTGCGCGCATGGGCCCGCTCGCACCGGATGGAGGTGCCGGCCCGCGGCCGGATCCCCAAGAAGGTCTACGAGGCGTTCCAGGCCGCCAGTTGAGGACCGCGCCCGGAATGTTCTCTTCCGGTTACCCGCGGGCGAGACCCCCGGGGCGACGCCCCGGGGAGCCGACTTGCACAACACCCCTGCTGGTCGGCTAGAGTCTGGAGCACGCCGAAGGGCAAGGCCGAAAAGCCGAGTCCGACGCAGCGTGCGGGTGTAGTTCAGTAGTAGAACATCCCCCTTCCAGGGGGAAGGCGCAGTGTGCAATTCCTGTCACCCGCTCTGCACTGCCTTACCGATCCACTCAGTGGATCAGGTAGAGTAGTGAGCGCTCCACCGGTGAAAGCCGAGTGGCAGCAATGCGGACGTAGCTCAGTTGGTAGAGCGCAACCTTGCCAAGGTTGAGGTCGCCAGTTCGAACCTGGTCGTCCGCTCTTGATTCAAAGGCCCCGGTCGATTTTCGACCGGGGCCTTTGACGTTTCTGTTGTCTTCCCATGACGTATGTCATGAGCAGTGATGACAGCGCGCACTGCTCCCGGCCGAGCTCCGGCGGAAGTCTGGAGACATGACCAGCGACGGCATTTCCCGCTCGGAAACCGGCGCCGCCGACGCTCTGCGACGGCGTTGCCCGGACGGCTTCGAGGAAGTGAGCGGGATCTCACGCTCCACGGCACCCGGTGAGCTCTTCGCCCCGCACGGCACGGACCGCGCCGGAAAGACCTCGGCCGAGCTGCTGGAGGGGCCGGCCCGCCCCGAGGGCGGTTCGGTCCGCGTCCTGGACCACGACCCGTACCGCGAGCGGGCGGCGATCCGGCAGAGTCACCGCACGGGACGGAAACGGGAGCGGCACGACGGGAGGCGGGGGACACCATGGCAGAGGTGATGACGGGCCGGCGGCTGGGAAAGATACGCCGATGGCCCCGGCCGAAGGCCCTTCGGCCCGGGCGGCCCGGGCGGCCCGCGAAGACCGACACGGCGAAGGTCGAGCTCTACACGCGTGCCACCTTCCAGATGATGGCGGGCGTCGAGGCCGGGGGTCTCGCCGTGCCCCTTCTCCTCGGCGACCGGCGGACCTCCGACGTCTGGCTGTTCCTGCTGCTCCTCGCCCACTCCGCCCTGTGCGCCGTGATGTCCTCCAGAGGTCTCGACCGGCGGCTGGGACACCGGGAGAGTCCGGTGCGGACGACCATGGCCGCCGCCGCCGTGACGGGTGCCTGCCTCCTCACGAGTGTCCTGCTCCTCGACACCGGGGCGGTCTCCAAGGAGGACGACTTCGGCCTCCTGCTGATGGGATTCGCCGCCTTCGGCCTGGGCTCGCTCTCCCTCGGGCTGCCGACCACGAGCGCCCGGGTGTGGCTGGTGCTCGGCGCGGCCACCTCCACCTCCGCGTTCACGGCGGCGCTGGGCATGGGATGGCGGCAGACCTGGCTGAACTTCACCGGCGTCGCCTGCGCGGGCGCGGTGTTCGTCGCCACGTACGTCTTCTCGGCCTGGCTGGCCGGTGTCGTAGGGCGGTTGGACGCCGCCCGCGAACTGGAGACCCGCGTCGCGGTCGCGGAGGAACGGCTGCGGTTCGGGCGGGACATGCACGACGTGATGGGGCGCAACCTGGCGGTGATGGCCCTGAAGAGCGAACTCGCCGTCCAGCTCGCCGAGCGGGGAAGGCCGGAGGCCGTATCGCAGATGGCCGAGGTGCAGCGGATCGCGCAGGAGTCCCAGCGCGAGATCCGCGACATCGTGCGCGGGTACCGGGAGGCCGGGCTGCGCACCGAACTGGAGGGCGCGCTCAGCGTGTTGAAGGCCGCCGGCATCGACTGCACGGTCCACGGCGCAGGCGACGAACTGGACACCGCGCTTCCCGGAGACGTCCAGTCCGCCCTGGGATGGGTGGTGCGGGAAGCGACGACGAACGTACTGCGGCACGGTGATCCCCACAGCTGTGCCATCCGCCTCTCGACGGCGGAGCTGCCCGGGGGGACTCAGGAGGTGGTTCTGATGGTGCAGAACGACGGTGTGCCCGAACCGGCCGGCTCCCCGGACGCGGGCACCGGTTCCCGCCCGGCGCCAGGAACGGGGCTGGCCGGTCTGCGGGAGCGGCTGGCCGCGCACGACGGCACGCTGGAGGCGGGCCCGGTCCCCGGCTCGGACCGCTTCCGGCTCACGGCGCGGGTGCCGCTGCCGGACCGTGACCACTCCCCCGCTGGTCCCGCTGGTCCCGCTCGTCCCGCTGGTCCCACTCGTCCCGCCGGCCGTGAGGATGTCACCGCATGACCACCGGACGGGGCCCCGTGCGGGTCCTCCTCGCCGACGACGAGCACCTGATCCGCGGCGCGCTGGCCGCGCTGCTCGCCCTGGAGGACGACATCGTGCTGGTCGCCGAGGCCGCGACCGGGCCCGAGGCGCTCGCGATGGCCCTGACGCACCGGCCCGATGTGGCGGTCCTCGACCTGGAGATGCCCGGGGCGGACGGTGTGAAGGTCGCCACATCGCTGCGGACCGGACTGCCCGGCTGCCGGACCATGATCGTGACGAGTCACGGCAGGCCCGGCCACCTGAAGCGGGCCCTCGAAGCGGGCGTCCGGGCGTTCGTGCCGAAGACGCTCAGTGCCCGGCGGCTGGCCGAGATCATCCGTACCGTGCATGCGGGAAACCGCTATGTCGACCCGGAGTTGGCCGCCGACGCCATCTCCGCCGGGGACTCCCCGCTGACGGCCCGGGAGGCCGAGGTGCTGGAGCTGGCGGCGGACGGGGCGCCCGTGGCCGAGATCGCCGAGCGCGCCTCGCTGTCCCAGGGCACGGTGCGCAACTACCTGTCGGCTGCGGTCTCCAAACTGGGTGTGGAGAACCGTCATGCGGCAGTGCGTCTCGCACGGGAGAGAGGTTGGGTATAGTAGGCATCGCGCTTCGGCGCAGTGCGAACGTAGCTCAGCTGGTAGAGCGCAACCTTGCCAAGGTTGAGGTCGCGAGTTCGAACCTCGTCGTTCGCTCCACTCAGGAAGGCCCCGGTCCCCAGGACCGGGGCCTTCCGCCGTCACACGCCCTGGGCCGGCCAGCCGGTGCCGGTCAGAAGCTCGTACGCGTCCAGGTACTTGGCCCGGGTCGCGTCGACGATCTCCTGCGGGAGCGCCGGGGGCGGCTGCTCGCTGTGGCGGTCCCAGCCGGAGGCCGCCGAGGTCAGCCAGTCACGCACGAACTGCTTGTCGTACGAGGGCTGCTGCTTGCCCGGCTCCCAGGTCTCGGCCGGCCAGAAGCGCGAGGAGTCCGGGGTCAGCACCTCGTCCGCGATGATCAGCTCCTCGCCGCCGTCGGCGGTGGGCGCGAAGCCGAACTCGAACTTCGTGTCGGCCAGGATGATCCCGCGCTCACGGGCGATGTCCCGGGCCCGCCCGTAGACGTCCAGCGTCGTCCGGCGCAGCAGGGCCGCGGTCTCGGGGCCGACCTCACGGGCGACCTCCTCGTACGACACGTTCTCGTCGTGATCGCCGACCGCGGCCTTGGTGGCCGGGGTGAAGATCGGTGCCGGGAGCTCGGAGCCGTCGAGAAGGCCCTCGGGGAGAGCGAGGCCGCAGACCGTGCGGCTCGCGTCGTACTCGATCAGGCCGGAGCCGGTCAGATAACCGCGCGCCACACACTCGACCTGGACCATCCGCAGCGAACGGCAGATCAGGGTGCGGCCCGCCCAGTCGGCGGGCGCACCGGCCGGAAGCTCGGTCGACAGCACGTGGTTGGGGACGAGATCGGCGAGCTGGTCGAACCACCACAGCGACAGCTGGGTGAGCACGCGGCCCTTGTCCGGGATCTCGGTCGGCAGGACCCAGTCGTACGCGGAGATGCGGTCGCTGGCGACCATCACGAGGTCGCCCGCCTCGTTCCTGTACAGGTCGCGCACCTTGCCGGTGTGCAGATGGGTGAGCCCCGGCACCTGCACAGGCTCGGGCTTTTCTACGAAACCGGACACGCTGCCTCCGCGTAGGTTGATCCAGGAGTCGTTCCGATTGTCCCGCATGCGAAGAGGCCGCGCCGACAGGGGTCGCCAGGTGGACAGGCCGGGCGGGCCCGGAGACCCGCACGGACGGCGAGCCGCCCGTGCGTCTCGCGGTTCCGCTTGTCGGTATTCGGCGGGCTCGCGATCCGGCGGCGTGGGCTCTCGGGCACCGCTCGCCGGTCCTGGGCACCCCGGAGTCTCGGCCCCGCGCGCGGATCAGGGGCGGGCTCTTCAGTCCCGCTCGCAGATCCGGGGCCGGGCTCTTCAGTCCCGCACGCAGATCCGGTGCCGGGTTCCTCAGTCCCGCTTGCAGATCCGGGGCCGGCTCCTCAGTCCCGCTTGCAGATCCGGTCGAGCAGATTGGCCGTGGCCCGCTGGATACGGGCGTCGACATGGCCGGGCCGGTCCAGCGCCGGGGACCAGGCGAAAGTGCCCGAGGCGAAGACGAGCGCGCCCGACGGGGCGCGGTAGAGGGAGGTCTCCTGGTGCCGGGTGGCCCCGTCGCCGTCCGCGTACGGGGAGTGCGCGAGCAGCATGCGGTTCTCGTGCTCGGGCAGCGTCGTGCGCGGGAAGTAGCGGTCGGCCTCGCCGGCGACCAGCCCGTCGATCTCATCGCCCTCGCCGGCTCCGGTGGCCTCCCAGAGCCAGTGCCCGGCGTTCCGCACGACCAGGGGGTGGGGCTCGGGGACCCGCCCGGCGTACTGGATGCCCAGCAGCTGCTGCTCGGCCCGGTCGATCTCGCGCCACAGGGCGGGCTTTCCGGGGCCCCGGCGCTTGCGGCAGGTGAGCAGACGGTCGGGGACGCCCGAGGGCGACGGGCCGAGCCCGACCTGCCAGTACATGGTGTTGGCCGATAGGAAGACCAGCGAGGTGCCGGTGTCCCGGGCGAGCTCCGCGGTGCGGCGCATGGGCACCGACCAGTACTCGTCGTGGCCGGGGAAGACCAGGCCCCTGTAGCGGCTCGGGTCGACGCGGCCGGCGTGCAGGTCGCGGGCGTCGGCGTACGCGAGGTCGTAGCCGTAGCGCTCGGCCCAGCGGATGAAGTCGTAGGCGTGGCCGACGTGGAGGGGGAGGCCGGCGCCGGCGTAGGGACGGTCGAAGGAGATGGTGGCGGCGGCGTCCTCCTCGCCCAGCAGCCGGCCCTGCTCGTCCCAGGCGTGGTAGAGGCTGGCCCCCGTACGGCCGTCCTCCGGGTAGAGGTTGTACGCCTGCCAGGTGATGTCCGGGAGCAGGAGCAGCAGGTCCGCCGGGTGGTCGTCCCGCACCGTGAAGGGGACGTGCGAGCGGTATCCGTCGGCGGTGGTCAGGACGGCCACATACGCTCCGACCGACCAGTAGGTGGGAATCTGCAAGCGCCAGGAGAGCCACCAGTGGTGGCAGGAGACCGTCCGCTCGGCGGTCAGCGGCGGCGGCTGGACGATGCCGGAGAGACGCGGGCTGGTTGTGATCTTCGCGGCGCCGTCGCCCCCGTAGTGCCCGATGCGGTACACGTCCACGGAGAACTGCTGAGGCGGGTCAACGGTGATGTGGAAGTCGATGGCCTCGCCGGGGGCCGCGGCGCCGGGCGAGGCGAAGCCCTTGATCTGCTGGCGCACATCGTCAGCCGTGCGCGTGCCGCCGCCCGTTCCGCTGCGGCCCAGCTCCGGGTCGGCGTACCAGGGGACGACCTGGCCGGTGTCGTCGAAGTAGTTCTCGCTGCCGCGCAGCCAGGGCAGCGGACCCTGCCCGAAGGGGTCGCTCACGGCGTGCGCGAGGGCACCGGATTCCCATCGCCGGATCTGATCCGCCCCCATCCCGCACCCCTCCCTCGTCCCCCGACAGCTGTAGGGCGTCGGATGCCGGCGCCCTTTCACAGCACATCACATAACGCACGCGCTCCGTTACCGTTCGTCGCGAATTGACGTGAGCGGAGCGAAATCTTCCGGGTATCGGGCGCGCATCCAGGACATTTCGCCGCCTGTATGGACGCACGGTCGTGCAACCGGCCGCTCGTCCGCCCTCACCCCAGGCGTACCGGTTTGTCCGTGCGCACGCCCACCGCGGTGAGCCAGGTCCGCAGCGGCTCCGCGTCGCCGTCCTCGACGAGGCTGAGCACGGGGGCGCCCAGGTCCGACCTGCGTCCGCCGTCGACCAGCAGGGCGGGGCCGTCGAGCCAGTCGAGGCCCGGGGCGGCGCCGGCCGTGTCCACGGCCGCACAGCAGACCATCGCCACCACATGGTCGGCGAGCAGCTCGGTGCCCGTGCGCGGCGGCTGGAGGGGGAAAAGCGGAAGCGGGACGGGGCCCCAGAGGTCGAGGGGGTCGGCGGCCACGGGCGCTCCGGCCGCCGGGGCGCCCTCGGAGCCACCGGCCCGGGGACGCGGCGCCTCCTTCGCCTCGTCGCGGGCGACGGCCGCGCCGATCCCGGCCGCGAGCGCCTCACTGTTGGCGCCCGGTGCGGCGAGGTGGTCTATGACCCGTGCCAGCGTGGGCACAGCGGAGCCGTCGGCAGCCTGGGCGGGCCCGCCCACGGAGACGCTCGCGGCCACCCCCAGGGCGTCGAGCACGCGGTGCAGACGGGCGGCCTCCGTACGCCACTTCCGGTCCACGACCTCTTCCGGATACTGCTGCCAGTCGACCGGGGACCAGCCGGGGCCCGCCTCGGCCGGGCCGCCGTGGAAGAGCCGCGCGGCGAGCAGCGAGGCCGCCTCGTCGGCCGCGCCGGGCTCCTCGATCAGATCGCAGGCGGGGCGCTCCCCCAGCCGGGAGGTGAAGCCGTCGGCCAGCCGGTCGCGCCGGGAGAGCTCGGTGAGCGCGGAGACGACGCCCGCGTCGAGCCGGGACGGCCAGCGGCCCATCCGCCAGGCGGGCAGGGCGACCCGGGTCAGCAGCCGGTCCCAGCCGGCGTACGCCAGGCCGACCTGTTCCTGGGCGACGATCCGCAGCCCGTAGTCCACCTCCTGGGCGCGCCCCGAAGCCGCGGCGGCGACGCAGCGCTCCATCTCGGCGGCGTGACCGCGACAGCCCCGCAGCATCAGCCGGGCGACCCACCCCACGAAGGCCGCGGGAATCCGGCGTATGCACCCCAGGCCCGGCTGGTCGGCGTCGGCGACGGCGGCGTCCAGACCGCGGACGAAGCGGCGGGCGGCGGCTATGTCGGGGTGCGCGGAGGGGCCGGTGCCCGCGACGACCGGGGCGAGCACCGCCCGCAGCTCGGCGACCCGCATCCACCACAGGAAGGGGGAGCCGATGACGAGCACGGGGGCTGCCGGGACACGACGGCCGCGCCTGGCACCGGTCAGCCCCCGGGCCAGGTCCTGGGCCTTCGGCTGGGTCGCGGGGTGCGTGCGGTCCTCCAGCCAGCTGTCGCAGTCCGGGGTCAGCGCTATGGCGGAGGGCGCCGGGACGTCGAGCCGGTCGGCGAGATCGCGGACCAGCCGGTAGAGATCGGGGGCCGCCGCCTCCGTGAGGGGCACGGTCGGGCTGACCGCGGGCCTCGCCCGCGCCACCGCGACGGCCACCCCCGCGGCGATCAGCAGGACCACGACGGCGCAGGCCGTGACGGCCCAGCTCACCGTCGACCACACACCCCCGCCGATACGGCCCTGCGCGTGGGCGACGAGCAGCACGACGGCCGCGCCCGCCGGCAGGATCGCCAGCGCGGTGGCTCTGCTGCGGATGCGCAGCAGAGCCATGGCCCTGGCCCGCGCTGCGTGCGCACCCAGCTCCTCAACCGAACCGGTACCGGACACGGCTGGACGTCACCCCCTCTGCCCCCGCGACGGTGTTGGTCACTCCCCCACTGTGGCACCCGGCACCGACATCGCAATGCCGGTGGGCCAAGTGCCGGAATGCTTGCGCCGCACCCTAGTTGGGGCCTCGGCGGGCGTCATCCGGATGGCCGAGTCGTCACCCGATGGAATGGCTTTGGGCAAAGCTGCTGACGCGCCGGTGAACCGTGGTCCGGTGATACGGGCCACGCGCCCCGGGTCCTTCGCGAGGGCTCCGGACGCGCCTGTGCCACGCCCCTGGGCCCCTCGCGCGGCCTCACACGCCTGTGCCCGGCACCTCCGGAGGGAGGGGGCCGGGCACGGGCGGGCGGGGCGGCGGGAGGCGTCAGGCCTCCTCGGCGGCCTTGCGCGCGATGTCCGTACGGTGCTGGGAGCCGTCGAGCCGGATCCGGCCGAGCGCCGTGTAGGCCCGGTCCCGGGCCTGCGCGAGGTTCTTGCCGGTCGCCGTGACCGAGAGCACACGGCCTCCGGCGCTGACGACGGTGTCGCCGTCCTGCCGGGTACCGGCGTGCAGGACGAACGCGTGGGGTTCATCCTTGGCCGCCACATCCGCGAGGCCCTCGATCGGGTCTCCCGTCCGGGGCGTGTCCGGGTAGTTGTGCGAGGCGATGACCACGGTGACCGCCGCGTCGTCGCGCCATTTCAGCGCGGGTACGACGTCCAGGGTGCCGTTGGCCGCACCGAGCAGGACCCCGGCCAGCGGGGTCTTGAGGCGGGCCAGGACGACCTGCGTCTCCGGGTCGCCGAAGCGGGCGTTGAACTCGATGACCCGTACACCGCGCGAGGTGATCGCGAGGCCCGCGTAGAGCAGCCCGGAGAACGGCGTGCCCCGGCGGCGGAGCTCGTCCACGGTCGGCTGCAGGACGGTCTGCATGACCTCGTCGACCAGCTTCGGGTCGGCCCACGGCAGCGGGGAGTACGCGCCCATGCCGCCGGTGTTCGGACCCTCGTCGCCGTCCAGGGCGCGCTTGAAGTCCTGGGCGGGCTGGAGGGGCAGCACCGTGGTGCCGTCGGTGATCGCGAAGAGGCTCACCTCGGGGCCGTCGAGGAACTCCTCGATGACCACCCGGTCGCAGGCCAGGGCGTGGGCGCGGGCGGCTTCGACGTCGTCCGTGACGACGACGCCCTTGCCGGCGGCGAGGCCGTCGTCCTTGACGACGTACGGAGCGCCGAAGGCGTCGAGTGCCTCGTCGATCTCGGCGGGCGTCGTGCAGACGTAGCTGCGGGCGGTCGGGACGTTGGCACCGGCCATGACGTCCTTGGCGAACGCCTTGGAACCCTCCAGCTGAGCGGCCTCACGGGAGGGGCCGAAGCAGGGGATGCCGACGGCGCGCACGGCGTCGGCAACACCGGCGACGAGCGGTGCCTCCGGGCCGACGACCACCAGCTCGGCGCCCAGCTCGGTGGCGAGGCGCGCGACGGCGTCACCGTCAAGTGCGTCGACCGGGTGCAGTTCGGCCACCTCCGCGATTCCGGCGTTGCCGGGAGCGCAGTACAGGGAGGTGACATCGGGGTCGAGGGAGAGAGAGCGGCACAGGGCGTGTTCGCGGGCGCCGCCGCCGATGACGAGGACCTTCACGGGGTGCAGCCTAGCCGCCGGGGGCCCGGGGCCTCGACGCGCGCCGATCCGTGGACAGCTGGGGGGGCCGGGCCGGGCTCATCGCTCCCTGCGCGCGAGCAGGGGCTCACACCCTGTCCGCCGGCCCTCGTCACTCATTGGTGAACTCCTCGACGACCGTGGCGCCCAGCTCGCGGACGATCAGGTCGTGCCCGGAGAGCGCGGAGTCGACCAGGTCGGGATCGTCCGCCTCAGCGGTGTCGTCCTCGGGCGCGACCGAACGAGGAGGCTCCGGGGCAGCCACCCTGTCGTACGAGGACTGCTCGGGCTGCCCGCCCTGCTGGGGCGAGGACTGTCCGGGCGGCGGAGCCTGCGGGGCCGGGGCGGGCCGGGGCTCGTACGACGGAGCCGGCGGGGCGGGCGCGGGCTGGTAGGGAGTGGCCGGGGGCCTGCCTCCACCGCCGCCGCCCGTCTGCGGGGGCGCTCCGCCGCCACCGGACGGGTCGACCACCGCGTCCACCCGCCAGGTGGCGTTGAACTGCTCGGCGAGTGCCTGCTTCAGCACCTCCTCGCTACCGCTGCTGGAGAAGGTGTCGCGGGCTCCGGCGTTGAGGAAGCCGAGCTGGAGTGTGCTGCCGTCGAAGCCGGTGACCTGGGCGTTCTGGCTGAGCAGGATCCAGGTGAACCGGCGGCGGTTCTTCACGGCCTCCAGGATGTCCGGCCACATGTTCCGCACCTGGGCCGCGCCCTGGGCCATGCCCTGCCCGCCGGGGGCGGGCTCCTGCGGGGCGGGGGCCGGGGCGGCCCGGACGGGGGGAGGAGCGGGCGCCTGGGCCTGCGGTGGCGCCTGCGGGCCGCTGCCGGGCGCGGAAGCGGTCGGCCAGCCACCGGGCCGCCGCGCGGGCTCGGCCGCGCCGCTGCCGGCTCCGGCCGCCGCGGGCCACGCCCCGGGACGCTGCCCGGCGGGCTGCTGGGCGGCGGGGGCCTGGGGGGCGGGGGGCTGAGCGGCGGGGGGCTGAGCGGCGGGCGGCGCGGCTGCCTCGGCTGCCATGGGTGCGGCCCTCGGTACGTCCTCGACGGGGGCCGCCACCGGGGGCGCCTCCCCCCGGGCCGCGGCACGGGCCACTGCGGGACCTCCGACAGCGCCTCCCACGGGGCCGGTGCCGGGCAGCCCGGCACCGGCCCCGTGGGCTTCCGGCCCCGGCACGTACCCCATGGCGGGGCCCGGCCCGGCCGTGGCGAAGGACGCGCCGCGCTCCAGCCGGTCGAGCCGGGCCTGGAGCGAACGCTCGTCGTCGAACGCGGCGGGCAGCAGCACCCGGGCACAGATCAGCTCCACCTGGAGCCGCGGCGAGGTGGCCCCGCGCATCTCGGTGAGGCCCTCGTTGACCAGATCGGCGGCCCGGCTCAGCTCGGCGGCGCCGAACACGGACGCCTGGGCCTGCATCCGCTCCACCACATCGGCGGGCGCATCGATGAGCCCCTTGTCCCCGGCGTCAGGCACCGCGGCCAGGATCACCAGGTCACGCAGCCGCTCCAACAGGTCGGCGACGAAGCGCCGCGGGTCGTTGCCGCCCTCGATCACCCGGTCCACGACCTCGAAGGCCGCGGCCCCGTCGCCCGCCGCGAAGGCATCGACGACGGAGTCCAGCAGAGACCCGTCCGTATATCCGAGGAGCGAGGTCGCCATGGCGTATGTCACACCGTCGTCGCCGGCTCCGGCGAGCAGCTGGTCCATGACGGACATCGAGTCACGCACGGATCCGGCGCCGGCCCGCACCACGAGCGGCAGCACCCCGTCCTCGACGAAGCTGTTCTCCTTGCCGCACACCTCCGCGAGATACCCGCGCAGCGTCCCGGGCGGGACCAGCCGGAAGGGGTAGTGGTGCGTACGCGAGCGGATCGTCCCGATGACCTTCTCGGGCTCGGTGGTCGCGAAGATGAACTTCAGGTGCTCCGGCGGCTCCTCGACCACCTTCAGCAGGGCGTTGAACCCTGCCGGGGTGACCATGTGCGCCTCGTCGATGATGTAGATCTTGTACCGGCTGGAAGCAGGCCCGAAGAAGGCCTTCTCCCGCAGGTCACGGGCGTCGTCCACACCACCGTGCGACGCGGCGTCGATCTCGATGACATCGATCGAACCCGGCCCGTTGCGCGCCAGGTCACGGCAGGACTGGCACTCCCCGCAAGGGGTCGGCGTGGGCCCCTGCTCGCAGTTCAGACAGCGCGCGAGGATGCGCGCACTGGTCGTCTTCCCGCAGCCGCGCGGCCCGCTGAACAGGTACGCGTGATTGACCCGGTTGTTCCGCAGGGCCTGCTGCAACGGGTCAGTGACATGCTCCTGACCGATGACCTCGGCGAAGGACTCGGGGCGATAGCGGCGGTACAGCGCAAGGGACGACACACATACGAGGTTATCGGGGCGCACCGACAACCGGTCCCGCCCTGGGAGCGAGCGCCCGGTGGGAAACCACACCCCGGACACGCAAGGGCCCCCCACGCACCCGCCAGAGCCAACCTACCCTTGCTGCCTTCCGGCCCTGGGGGAGTTCAGTCAGATAGCGCCACGTGAGGGGCTGACGCCCACCTTAACCGATCCCAGCCCCCCGCCGTCCACCCTCACCCCCGCTCCGACCCTCCGGGAGGACGGTCCGGAACGATCTACGGGGAACGTGTTCGCGAGCACCCTCCAACGTCTTGTATTGTTTGCGGCGGAGGATTCGCCTAGTGGCCTAGGGCGCACGCTTGGAAAGCGTGTTGGGGGCAACCCCTCACGAGTTCGAATCTCGTATCCTCCGCCATTGCTCTCACCGGGCAATACGTCGAAGGGCCCCACCGCTTGCGGTGGGGCCCTTCGACGTTGGTGGTCTCAGTTCTGGTCTCATTTATTTCCGACATAAGAGACATTTCATTCCGCCGACTTGCCGTCGCCAGGTCGAGTCACAGGGCATCGCCCTCACTCAGAAGCGGGTTTCTGCCGACTCAGGACACAGGCTTCCCCCGCGATCCGCCATTCTGGGTCTGTGCAGGACCGATTCCGGTCGGATACCACTGGCACTCGTCCTTGTGAGGTGTCCCCGTCGGCAAGACCAGCGGATCAACTCTGGCCACGTGGCTGAGTGATCTGGAAATCGACCGGCTTGAGCGGGTCCTGGCAGCCCGCCGGGATGCCGTGTCCCCGCCGGAACCACGATCGTTCGGCGAACTCGCGGACCGCCTTCAGCGCCCGGCGTCGGTGGCCTCGGTGCTGCCCGGACTCGCGCTGCCACACCTGCAGGTAGCCGAGGCACTGGCAGCATTGGGGCCCGTTCCATGTGCCGCCCTGGCCGATCTGCTGGATGCGACCGGAACGGAGAGCACTGGCGGGCTGGACGCGGCCTTGGAGGCGCTGGCCGACCGCGCACTCGTCTGGCCGGACGGCGAAGGGCTGCTGCGCATGGCGACGCCGTTACGGCAGGCGTGGGACTCGCCGCTGGGGCTGGACGCTCCGCTCACCCGGCTACTGGCGAACACGACCTCCGAGGAACTGCGCCGCATGCTGGTGGCCCTGGGCATTCCGTCGCCCGGCACCACCAAGAAGCATCGGCTGACCGCCCTGCTGGAACACCACAGCAATCCGGAGCGGGTGGCCGCAGTGATCACTTCGGCACCTGCGTCCACCCGGAAGCTGCTCGAGCGGCGAGCGTCTCACCAGGAGGAACAGGCTCAATCACCGGCGCGTTTGATCACGTTCAGGGCTCCGTCGGGCGACTCCGAGCCGGGTGCGCGCTGGGCACTGGAGCGGGGACTGCTGGTCCAGGACCGGGACTCCGGGTACGGATCCACACGCATGCCCGCCGAGGTGGCGCTCGCACTGCGCGGAGCCGGCTGGCGCGCCCCCTTCGAGCCCGTCCCGCCCGTCGTGCGGACGGTGTCCGTCACCTCGGCGGAGGTGGGCCGGGAGGCGGCGGCCGCCGCCACGGCGTTGGCCGCACATGCCGCGTCGGTTCTGGCGACGTGCTCCGCGGCTCCACCGGTCCTGCTGAAGTCCGGCGGGGTCGGAGCACGTGAGTTGTCCCGGATCAGCAAGGCGGCACAGTGCGACGACATCGTCGTACGCCTTGTTCTGGAGACGGCATACGACGCCGGGCTGCTGGCCCGGGACGACGACCAGGTCGCGGCAACGGACGGATACGACACCTGGGCGGAACGAGAACCGGCGGAGCAGCTCACCGCGCTTCTCCGCGCCTGGCGGACGCTTCCGCTGACTCCGACCCAGGCGCGCGGCGAGGACGACAAGGCGCTGCCCGCGCTCGCTGGAACACCACCCTGCGGCGGCTGTCTACAGGCCCGGGAGGGGCTCCTCGCCGCCGCGGCGCAGCTCCCGGCGGACCGGGGAGTGCACAGCCCCGCGGAACTGGGGCCGCTGGTCGCCTGGCATCGCCCGCTCGCCGAGCAGCTCCCCCAGGACACCACGCCCTTCGCCACCGCAATCCGGGAAGCGGAACTGCTCGGGGTCGTCGCCCGCGGCTGCCTGTCCCCCATCGGTGCCGCTCTGCGGGCCGACGACACCGAAGCCGCCGAAATGCTCGCCGCCGCCTGTGAGCTGCTGCTGCCGGCAGCCACCAGGGCAGCCCGTTTCGGCGCGGACCTCACCGCCGTGGTCACCGGCACACCGTCCACCCGCCTCGCCGCACTGCTGGACACCGTCGCGGACAAAGAAGTCGGTGGCACGGCATCGGTGTGGCGGTTCAGCCCCACAACCGTTCGCCGTGCCCTGGACACGGGCCGCACGGCGGATGCCATCGCGGCCGACCTGGCGGCCGTCGCGGTCGGCGCCCTCCCCCAGCCGCTGTTGTACCTGATCAACGACTCCGCACGCACTCACGGCCGTGTGCGTATCGCCCCCGCTGCCTGTGTGATCCATGGCGAAGAAGCCGCCCTCCTCGCCGAACTCGTCACTCACAGAAAGCTCGCCGCCCTCGGCCTACGCGTGTTGGCACCGACCGTGCTGGTCAGCCGGACCCCACTCGACAAGACCCTCGCCGCGCTCCGGGCCGCCGGCTACGCCCCCGTCAACGAGAGGGCCGACGGAACCGTACGCGTCGAGAAGACCCGGCGCCGACGTGCCGCCGCCCCGTGCCCGGTCCCCCCACTCCCGGGCCAGCGGCAGCGGTCCGTGCCGACGGTGACTCAGATGACTCCGGTGACCGTCGACCTGAGCACGCTGGCCGCCAGGCTGCGGGCCGCCCCGCCGACACTCCCGGCTCCCGACCCGTTCGGCACCGGGGTCCCCTACGGCACGGACACCGAGGAGATCGTCGCCGCGTACGCGAAGAACCTGGCGTACAGCGATGTCCGCCAGCTCGCCCATGCCGTCGACGCCGGCACAGCCATCACGGTCGAGTACGTCGCCGCCTCGGGCAACCGGACCGTACGTACCCTCAGCGAGCTCGTACTCGACCCGCCCTACTTGTATGCGTGGTGCCACCTGCGCGACGACGAACGGGTCTTCACACTCTCCCGCATCCACGGCGTCATGCCCGGGTAGCCGGGAGCCGCGTCGTGGCTCGGTGTTCGGCCGGCCACTGCGGCGATGCCCCACGACCAAGCGCTGTGACGAGCCGCCACTACGATCGCCGACCATGGACTGGGTCGAGCGCACCGCGCAGTTGAGGCAGTGGACAAGGGGCGGGACGCGGGCTCCGCACAAGCCGTTGCTGTTCCTGTACGCGCTCAGCCGGTTCCAGCAGGACGCCGATGACGAGCTGCGGTACAGCGCTGTGGAGGAGGACCTGCGGGGGCTTCTCGCCGAATACGGTCCTGGTAACCGGACGACGCCCGCCTATCCCTTCCATCACTTGGTGAGTGACGGCGTGTGGGAGGTGCGCACCGAGCGCGGGCCGGGCAGCCCCGGGACCGGGGTCAGGGAACTGCGCGCAACCGGCGCCGCTGGGCGGCTGACGCCGGAGCTAAGGGCGGCGCTGCGGCGGGAGCCGTCTCTTCTCGGCCGGATGACACGGGTGCTGCTCGATCTGAACTTCCCGCCCTCCCTCCACGGCGAGCTGTGCGAAGCCGTCGGCCTGGAGCTGGAGGAGGCCGAGACCGCACTGCTCTCGGCCGCGCGCAGGCAGCGGGACCGGCGGATGCGGGAGATGGTCCTGACGGCGTACGAGTACCAGTGCTCCTTCTGCGGGTACGACGGCAGGATCGGCGCGGTGCCGGTCGGGCTTGAGGCCGCCCATGTGCGCTGGTGGGCGTTCGACGGACCGGACGACGTCGAGAACGGGCTGTGCTTGTGCTCGCTGCACCACAAGCTGTTCGACAAAGGCGTACTCGGTCTCGGCGAAGGCCATGGCAAGGGCCATCGCATCCTGGTCTCGCAGAGCTTCGTCGGCCACAGCACCGCCGCCCGCGAGCACGTCATCACGCTCGCCGGCCGTCCGCTCATCGGCCCCCAGCCGGGCGTCCGCCCCATCGCCGCCGCCCACCGTTCCTGGCACACCAGCCAGGTCTTCCAGGGCAGCCCACGTCCCGCCACGACCGCCTGAACGCCGACCTGCTGTCACGCGACGCACTGGTACGGGGTGTGGCACCAAGAGTATGGTCTCTTGTATGGCCACGAAGAAGGTAACTGTGACGATTCCGGAGGATCTCCTGGACGAGATCCGCGCGGAGGCGGCAGAACGGGGATTGTCGGCGTACGTCGCCGAGGCGCTGCGCTTCAAGCGCGACCGGGACCGGCTGCGGGAACTGTCGGACTGGCTGCAGGAGGAGCACGGTCCTCTCACCGAGGAAGAGCGCAGCACTGCGTTCGAGGAGTTGGAGGACCTCGATGCCGAGCACGAGAGCCGACGCGCCACCGGAGCGCGCGGCGCCGGAGAGGCCCCGTGAAGAACCGGTCCGGTGAGCCCGGGCAGCGACCGCTGCGCGTCTTCGTGCTCGACTGCGAAGCCCTGTCCCTCGCCGTGCGCGGCGACCGGAAGATGATCGCGTGGCTCGACCTCGCAGCCCGGGGCGAAGCCGAGGTGGTCACGTCTCCGATGACGTTGGTCGAGGCGTACGACGGCAGAACCACCGAGCAGCGCTGGGACTGGCTGCTTTCCCGGCTCGAAGTCGCCGACATCGGGAAGGACGAGGCCCGGCAGGCCCGCCGCCTGCTGGCGGACGCCAAGCTGCACGGCCACAAGTACGCGATCGACGCGATACTCGCCGTCGTCGCGCGCCGGCAGAAGGGGCAGGTCACCGTCTTCACCTCGGACGTGGACGACCTGGAGAGGCTGGTCCCGGAGTCGATCGTCGTCAAGAAGGTATGACCCGGCACTCCGGTCTCAGTTCTGGTCTCATTCACGCCTGCCCAGTGCCGTTCACCATCCGTCCGATGCCCGGCTCCGTCCCAGGTCAGAACAGCCCCGCCCCACTCTGAACCCCCGGACGAACATTTGGAAAGCGTGTTGGGGGCAACCCTGCACGTCCTTCGACCTCATCCACGGCTGAACAGGCCGCCCCGCGCCGCGTTGCTTCCCGACACAGCGTCCGCGGGTTGCTCGGGCGCCAGGCCATGCTGGCCGGGGACTGACGCGCCGCGGCCACGCTCACGTGCCGGATCCACAGCTCGGTCCTCAAGATCACTCGCTCAGGACAGCTGCCCTGGCCGAAGCCTGCTTGTCGGCGTCGGAGAAGAGGAGAGTGGGACGCAGGATGTCGAGCCACTCGGCAACGGAGACAGCGACGCCGGCAGTCGAGGACGTGTCCTACGTACATCAGGAGAGCCCGAAGGGCCCCGCAGCGGGGCCCTTCGGCGTCGGTCACACAGCCGCTCGGCGACGGCCGGACGGCAGTCCTCAGGCGGCGAGGGTGACCTGCGTGCCCGGCTCGGCGCCCGGGTAGGCGTCGACGACCAGGTTGAGCTGGCGCTGCATGTACCAGACGTTCAGGCCGAAGACGAACATCAGCCACATGCTCGCGGCGGGGCTGCACGTCACCGGCAGGCCGGCCGCGCGCTGGGCGTTCGCTATGGCCTTGCCGGTGTTCTTGAAGGAGATCAGCGGGGCGATCACGGTCCAGCCCAGGAAGAGCAGGACCAGCAGGCTGCCGCCGGGGCTGAGGGGCCGGCGGCGGTCGAACTCCTGGAGCTCATTGTGGATCTTGAAGTACCAGACCAGCTGGTAGATCCCGAGCGTGATGATCGTCAGGCCGAGCCACACGGCGACGGGGCCGCGGCGCTTCATGGCCGCCCCTGACAACTGGACGGCACCGGCGTCGCCGGTCGCGACGACACCTCCGGCTGAGGCGGAAGTCGCTTCGCCGGAAGCGGTGTTGGGCTGAGTTTCGGCCATGTGACGTGCTCCATCTGCTGGTTCTGGTTTCAGCCGGAGCAGCATGACATCAAGTGAAGGTTCTGTGTGCTTAGTTGAGCCTTACAAGGTATACCGTCATCTTTTTGTGATCAAAATGTCCCTCGCTTCCTCAAAGCGATCGGCGGCATCAGTGCCCGGACGCCACCGAGCCCTCGGCATACCTCCTGTCCGGTGGCGACGTCCGACGCCACTCCGTGGTGACGAGCGTTGACGCAGCCTCACATGCCTGCTGCGCCATGCCTGTCACAGGCATCGGTACGGACGGCAAGTCTGGCCCCCCGGCCCCGGGACCGGAACCGGGACCGGGGCCGGAACCCGGACCGGAACCACGGCCGACGCCGGCTGAGGGCAGCCTCGCCCACCCCGCCCGCCCGCCGCGACACGGCGGGCGGGCGCGGGCGGCTCAGCTCACTTCCTGGATGCGGACCAGGTTGCCCGCGGGGTCGCGGAACGCGCAGTCGCGGATGCCGTAGGGCTGTTCGGTGGGCTCCTGGACGACCTCGGCGTCGCCCGCCTGCACCCTTTCGAAGGTGGCGTCCAGGTCCTTGGTGGCCAGGAGGATCCAGCCGTACGTGCCCTTGGCCATCATCTCGGCGACCGTACGGCGCTCCGCCTCGGTGACGCCGGGGTCGACGGCCGGCGGAGCCAGCAGGATGGATGTGTCGGGCTGGCCTGCCGGGCCGACCGTGATCCACCGCATCGCGCCGTTCCCGACGTCCTTGCGGACCTCGAAGCCGAGAGTGTCGCGGTAGAAGGCCAGGGCGGCGTCCGGGTCGTCGTGCGGGAGGACGCTGGTGTGAATGGTGATGTCCATGGCGGTCACGCTAGCGGCGGCTCGGGGGTGCGTGCTTCTCGATTCCTGACCGGTCTGGTGACCTGTTTCGCCACGCATGCGGGCACTCCCGCCGCCCCGCTCTCCACCTGTCGGCGGTAGGCGCTGGGCGGCATTCCGACCAGTTCCGTGAAGCGCGTGCTGAAGGTGCCGAGCGAGGAGCAGCCCACCTCGAAGCAGGCGTCGGTGACGCTGAGGTCCCCGCGGCGCAGCAGCGCCATCGCCCGTTCGATCCGCCGCGTCATCAGATAGCTGTACGGCGATTCGCCGTACGCGAGCCGGAACTGACGGCTGAGGTGGCCCGCCGACATGTTCACGCCGCGGGCGAGCGCCTCGACGTCCAGCGGCTGGGCGTACTCGCGGTCGATCCTGTCGCGCACACGGCGCAGCCGGGCCAGGTCGCGCAGGTGCTGGGTCTCGGCGGGTCTGCTCGTCACCCGCGCGATCGTGCCATGCCGCGCCGCGCCCGCGCAGCCGGATTCACCGCGCGTCCGCCTCCCAGGCGAAACCGTCCGGGTCGGTGAAGGGCCCGTTGTCGCCCGTGATCACGAGCCGGTGCGATCCGGTGCCCTCGGGGTCGACGCCGGCGTCCTTGGCGAGGGCGGCACGGCCGTAGAGGCCCAGCTTGACGGGGCTCGACTCCGTGTCGAAGTCGACGTACTTGCGGCCGAAGCTCTTGCCCACGGTGAGGCCGTGCTCGACGTAGAACTTCTTGCTCGCGAGTACGTCGTCGACGCCCAGCAGCAGCACGAACTGGTCGATCTCGCGGGTGGCCGGGCTCTTGTCCCGCTTGGCCGAGGTCGCGATCTTCCAGAGGGCGCCGTCCGGGTCCCGTACGACGCCGCCGTAGCCCCAGAACGACTTCGTGGCGGGCTTCACCGGTGTGGCACCGGCGTCGAGGGCGGAGGCGATGAAGCCGTCGACGGTGGCGGGGCCGGACACCGTGAGAGACAGGGTGAAGCCGCGGAAGCCGGCCGTCGGCGCCTCCGAGGCGCGGACGCGCAGCTCGGGGCCCAGTCCGAAGGCGGCGGTGTAGAAGTGCTCGGCGGCGGTGGGGTCGGCCACCTCGAGGGTGACGGATGCGATGGAAGCCATACGACGAAGCTATGCGCGGCCGCCCGGACGCGCTTCTCGATTCCTGACCGGTCCGGGCCCGGCCTCCCCGCACCCTGTTCAGCACGGATGCCCGGCGGGCCCGGCCCACGCGAAGGGCCCGGCACCGGTGTGCGGTGTCGGGCCCTACGGCGTGAGGCGGGCCTCACGCGTCACGCGTGCCTCAGGCGTGGGTACCGGCCTTGCGGCGGCGTACGACGAAGACCGCGCCCGCGCCGATCGCCAGGGCCGCGCCGCTCGCGAGGGCGAGCTGCGACGTGGCGGGGGACGAGCCCGTCGAGGCGAGGGTGCCGTTCACCGGGGAGGCCGACGTACCGGTCTGCGGCTGGAGGTCCGAGGTGTTCGGCTTCGTCGTGCTGGGCTTCGCGTCGTCGACATCGCCCGGGTCGGTGCCCGCGGCGGCGATCATGAACTCGTAGCCTTCGAGGTCGGGGGTCCCGCCGCAGCTGCCGTTGTCGTTGAAGTAGTCACCGGCGACGAAGGTGACGCCGTTGCCCGCGGGGGCCGACGCGTCGATGGTGAGGCGCATCTTGATGTCGGCGTGGGCACCGGCCTTCAGCGGGCTGATGGCGTCCATGTAGTGCTCGTTGTCGACGGTCTGCCACTTCGAGTTGGAGGCGGAGGACCACTGGAGGTGCACCAGGTCGTCGATGTCCTTGAGACCGCTCGTGTCGGTCGCGTGGACGTAGGCGAACGGGAAGACCTCGTCCATCGTCTTGTCGGTGCCGTTGGTCACCCGGAGGTTGAACTTGACCTTCGTGCCGGCGACGACGGTGGCCGGCAGCCCCGTCACGACGGTGGTGAGCTTGCTCTCGGGAACGCAGTCCTCGCCCTCCTCGCCGCCCTCCTCGGCCTCCTCCTCCTTGGCCTGGGCCAGCGCCTCGTCGGCGGCCTTCTTGTCGGCGAGGGCGGCCGCGGTGGCCTTCTTCGCCTGGTCGTACGTCCGGGCCGCCTCGACCCGCTCGTCGTCGCGCGCGTCCTGGGCCTCGGCGTTCTTGGCGTCGGCGTCGGTCTTGGCCTCGGCCGCGGTGGTGGCCGCGGCCTGCGCGTCGGTGAGGGCCGTCTCCGCGGCGGTCCTCTCCTCGTCGGTCGCCGTGTCGGTGAGGGCGTCGAGCGCCGCCTGGGCGTCGACGACCGCCTGGTCGGCGGCGGTCTTGGCGGTGGCGGCGTCCACCGCGACGGCATGGGCCGCAGCGGCGGCCAGGGCCAGCGGGGTGGTGTCGGACATGGCCGTCTCCAGGGCCGCGTAGGCGGCGCTCTGGGCGGCCACGGCGTCGTCGTACGCCGCCTGGGCCGCGGCTGCGGCCAGCTCCAGCTCCGCGATGGACGGCTTGTCCTGCGACTGTGCCGCCGGCTTGGTCTCGGCGAAGGCGGGGGTGACCGAGAGCAGGAGGACGGGCGTGGTCACCGCGGCGGCGACAGCGGTGGCGAGAATCCGGCGAATCTTCACAAGAGCCCTTCGGGGTCCGAAAAAGAGAAGAAGGGGTCGCAGCGGAATGGGACACGCAGATGCGACTCCAGGTGATCGTATGGCTGGGGCACCTATCTGCGGACACGAATTCTTCACCGGGGCCGGCCGGTGCCGGTCCACCCGTACAGACAGAAATGACGAAAGGGTGCAGTTGCTTTCTGCACCTGCGGCTTTGCTGTGACGAATGCCACAGAGGTGAAATACGGAGGCTCAGGGTCCGCAGCCGTCAGAGCCTGACCGAACGGGGCCCCCGGCGATGAGCGCGTGAGCGAACGGAGCCTGCGGCCCGTCAGAGCGTGTACGACAGGGCCCGAAGTCGTCAGCGCGTGAACGACAGGGCCCTGGAAACCCGGCCCGCCGAGGAGAGCAGCATGTCCAGGACCTGGGAGGTCCGGTACATCCTGTCGGCACGGAAGGAGATGCCGAGCGAGCCGAGCGTGTCCCCGCTGTAGACGGGCACCGCGATGCAGACCGTGCCGAGGGCGTACTCCTCGCGGTCCATCACGGACGGCGTCGGCAGGGTGTCCAGCTGCCGGACCAGTTCCTCGCGGTGGGTGATCGTGCGGGGAGTGAGGTCGACGAGGAAGTGCCGGGAGAGGTATTCGCCGCGCGCCTCCTCGTCCAGCTCGCGCAGCACGCACTTCCCGAGGGCGGTGGCGTGGCCGGCGTCCTCGAAACCCACCCAGAGGTCGACCCGGGGCGTCTGGGGCCCGTCGACGATCTCGGCGACACGGATCTCACCGTCCTCGTAGAAGGTGAGGTACGCGGCGGCCGACACGTCGTCCCGCAGCTGGGCCAGGGCGGGCCGGACCCCGGCGAGCCGCCCCTCCCCGGGGCCCTCTTTCCGCAGCTGGTCGAGCAGGTCACCGACGACATACCCGCCGTCGTCCAGCTTCCTGAGGTATCCGTCCCGGGCGAGCGTGCGCAGAATGTGGTGCGCGGTGTCCGGTTCGAGGCCCGCCTCGCGCGCCAGCCGGCCCTCCGGGGCTCCGTTCGTGTGAGCCCCGGCGGCCTCCATCAGGCGGAACGCCCGCTGCACGGACGTGAGGAGCTCGGGGCTCGGCTGATGACCCATTCCCCCAGACTGGACCTGGGGCGGGAAGGCAGCAACGCAGAGCCTCTCAGTCCTCGCCCTCCAGGTCGCCCTCGGTCTCCAGGAAGACCTTGCGCAGCGCGTCGAGCACCGCCGGGTCGGGCTCGGCCCACATGCCCCTCGACTCGGCTTCCAGAAGGCGTTCCGCGATGCCGTGAAGAGCCCAGGGATTGGCCTGCTGGAGGAATTCCCGGTTCGTCGGGTCCAGGACGTACGTCTCGGTCAGCTTGTCGTACATCCAGTCCGCGACCACACCCGTCGTCGCGTCGTAACCGAACAGGTAATCGACCGTCGCGGCGAGCTCGAAGGCGCCCTTGTAACCGTGGCGGCGCATCGCCTCGATCCACTTCGGGTTGACCACCCGGGCACGGAAGACCCGCGAGGTCTCCTCGACCAGCGTGCGGGTGCGGACCGTCTCCGGGCGGGTCGAGTCGCCGATGTACGCCTCGGGGGCGGTGCCCTTCAGCGCGCGTACGGTCGCGACCATGCCCCCGTGGTACTGGAAGTAGTCGTCCGAGTCCGCGATGTCGTGCTCGCGGGTGTCGGTGTTCTTCGCCGCCACCGCGATCCGCTTGTACGCGGTCTCCATCTCGTCCCTGGCCGGGCGCCCGTCCAGCTCGCGGCCGTAGGCGTAACCGCCCCACACGGTGTACACCTCGGCGAGGTCGGCGTCCGTACGCCAGTCGCGGGAGTCGATGAGCTGGAGCAGCCCGGCGCCGTACGTGCCGGGCCTGGAGCCGAAGATACGGGTCGTGGCGCGCCGCTCGTCGCCGTGTTCGGCCAGGTCGGCCTGGGTGTGGGCGCGGACGAAGTTCCGCTCGGCGGGCTCGTCGAGGGAGGCGGCGAGGCGTACGGCGTCGTCGAGCAGGCCGATGGTGTGCGGGAACGCGTCGCGGAAGAAGCCGGAGATGCGCAGCGTGACGTCGATACGGGGGCGGCCCAGCTCCTCGTACCCGATCGCCTCCAGGCCTGTGACCCGGCGCGAGGCGTCGTCCCAGACGGGGCGCACACCGAGCAGGGCGAACGCCTCGGCGATGTCGTCGCCCGCGGTGCGCATGGCGCTGGTGCCCCACAGGGAGAGGCCGACCGAGGTGGGCCACTCGCCGTTGTCCGCGCGGTAGCGCTCCAGGAGCGAGTCGGCGAGGGCCTGGCCGGTCTCCCAGGCCAGGCGGGACGGTACGGCCTTCGGGTCGACGGAGTAGAAGTTGCGGCCGGTCGGCAGGACGTTGACCAGGCCGCGCAGCGGGGAACCGGAGGGGCCCGCCGGGACGAAGCCGCCGTCCAGCGCGTGGACGGTGTGGGCGAGCTCGTCGGTCGTCGCGGCGAGGCGGGGCACGACCTCGGTGGCGGCGAAGGCGAGGATGTCGGCGACGGCCCGCGGGTGTCCCTCGGCGACACCGGCGACGGCCGCCGGATCCCAGTCCGCGTCCTCCATCGCCTGGACCAGGGCCCGGGCCTTCTCCTCGGTCTCGTCGGCCGCGGTGCGGGTGGCCGCCGACTCGTCCAGGCCGAGCGCCTCGCGCAGGCCCGGCAGCGAGGAGGTGCCGCCCCAGATCTGGCGGGCGCGCAGGACGGCGAGGACCAGGTTGACGCGGTCCTTCCCGGCCGGGGCGCCGCCCAGGACGTGCAGGCCGTCGCGGATCTGGACGTCCTTGATCTCACAGAGCCAGCCGTCGAGATGCATGATGAACTCGTCGAAGCCCTCGTCCTCCGGCCTGTCCTCCAGGCCCAGGTCGTGGTCGAGCTTCGCGGCCTGGATCAGGGTCCAGATCTGGGCGCGGACGGCGGGCAGCTTGGCCGGGTCCATCGCGGCGATCTGGGCGTGCTCGTCCAGGAGCTGTTCGAGGCGGGCGATGTCGCCGTAGCTGTCGGCCCGCGCCATCGGCGGCACGAGGTGGTCGACGAGCGTGGCGTGCACCCGGCGCTTGGCCTGGGTGCCCTCGCCCGGGTCGTTGACCAGGAACGGATAGACCAGCGGCAGATCGCCCAGCGCGGCGTCGGGGCCGCAGGCGGCGGAGAGGCCGGCGTTCTTGCCGGGCAGCCACTCCAGGTTGCCGTGCTTGCCGAGGTGGATCATCGCGTCCGCGCCGAAGCCGTTGTCGTCGGCGGAGGCGGCGATCCAGCGGTAGGCGGCCAAGTAGTGGTGCGAGGGCGGCAGATCGGGATCGTGGTAGATCGCGATCGGGTTCTCGCCGAAGCCGCGCGGCGGCTGGATGAGGATCAGCAGATTGCCGCGCCGCAGGGCGGCGAGCACGATGTCGCCCTCCGGATTGCGGGACCGGTCGACGAACATCTCGCCGGGCGCCGGGCCCCAGTGCTCCTCCACGGCCTCACGCAGCTCGGCGGGCAGCGTGGCGAACCAGCGGCGGTAGTCGGCGGCGGGGATGCGGACCGGGTTCTGGGCCAGCTGCTCCTCGGTCAGCCACTCCTGGTCGTGGCCGCCGGCCTCGATCAGCGCGTAGATCAGCTCGTCGCCGTCGCCGGAGACCAGGCCCGGGATCTCCTCCTCCGGGCCGAAGTCGTAGCCCTCCTCGCGCAGCCTGCGCAGCAGGGCGACGGCGCTCGCGGGGGTGTCGAGGCCGACCGCGTTGCCGATGCGGGAGTGCTTGGTCGGGTACGCCGACAGGACGAGCGCGATCCGCTTCTCGGCGGCAGGGATGTGGCGGAGCCTGGCGTGCCGTACGGCGATACCGGCGACCCGGGCGGCACGCTCGGGGTCGGCGACGTAGGCGGGCAGGCCGTCCTCGTCGATCTCCTTGAAGGAGAACGGCACGGTGATCAGGCGGCCGTCGAACTCCGGCACGGCGATCTGCGTGGCGGCGTCCAGCGGGGAGACGCCCTCGTCGTTCTCCTCCCACGCGGCGCGCGGGCTGGTGAGGCAGAGCGCCTGGAGGACCGGGACGTCGAGGCCGGTGAGCGCGCCCGCGTCCCAGGACTCGTCGTCGCCGCCGGCCGAGGCGGTGGCGGGCTTGGTGCCGCCCGCCGCGAGCACGGTGGTCACGATGGCGTCTGCGGCGCGGAGTTCGTCGATGAGCTCGGGTTCGGGCGTGCGGAGCGAGGCGACGTACAGCGGCAGGGGGCGGGCGCCCGCGTCCTCCACGGCGGTGCAGAGCGCCTCGACGAACGCGGTGTTCCCGCTCATGTGGTGGGCGCGGTAGTAGAGCACCGCCACGGTCGGGCCCGTGACGTCCCGGGCGTTCCGCTCCAGCGGGCCCCAGGCGGGGGCCGGGGCGGGCGGCTCGAAGCCGTGGCCGGTGAGGAGCACGGTGTCGGAGAGGAAGCGGGCGAGCTGCTCCAGGTTGGCCGGACCGCCGTGCGCGAGGTAGGCGTGCGCCTCGGCGGCGATGCCGATGGGCACAGTGGAGGCGGCCATCAGCTGCGCGTCGGGGGCCTGTTCACCGGTGAGCACGACAACGGGGCGGCCGGTGGCCAGCACCTGGTCGAGCCCGTCCTGCCAGGCGCGGACACCACCGAGGAGGCGTACGACGACGAGGTCCGTGCCGTCCAGCAGCTGGGGGAGGTCGTCGAGCGGAAGCCGGGAAGGGTTGGCGTAGCGGTAGCTGACCGGACCCTGCGAGGCGCGCGCGCTCAGCAGGTCGGTGTCGGACGTCGACAGGAGCAGGATCATGCGGCGTCAGCCCTTCCTCGGGGTGTCCACGCCCCGGGCGGTGTGTCGGACGGCTGGAGTTCCTGACTCGCACGGCCGGGGGCCGGGCTCACAGTGGCGGGACCGCGCCGGAATCTCACCGGGCTTCCTCCGTGTCGCCGTCTGGCGATGGCGGACCGAACGGACCGCCGCTAGGCATCCTAGGCCGGGGGTGGGGGGTCCTGACCAGACGGCCCCCGACCCCGGCCGGGGGCGGGCCGGGTGTCCCGTAGGTCACAGTGACCGTAGGGGCCTGCCCCGGTCACGGTGGGTATGCTCGCCGCCATGTCCGCCTCCCCCCTTCCGTCCCGGTCTCCGGGCGACGCATGCGCCCGGAGCAGCGGTGACGCCTGCCCCGGCGCACTGCGGCTGCACCGGGCGGACGACGGTGCGCTGGCGCGGATACGCATACCGGGCGGGGTGCTGACGCCCCGTCAGGCAGCGGTGCTGGGGCAGACCGCCGAGCGTTTCGGTGACGGTGAGTTGCACCTCACCTCCCGTGGGAACGTCCAGCTGCGGGGGCTCGCCCCGGACTGCGGCGCGGAGCTGGCCGGGGCCCTGGAAGAGGCCGGACTGCTGCCCTCCGCACGCCATGAACGGGTGCGCAACGTGGTCGCGTCCCCGCTCTCCGGGCTCGACGGCCTCGGGGCCACCGATGTCAGGCCCTGGCTGACCGGACTCGACCGCCTGCTGTGCGCGAGCGAGAGCGCGACGGCGCTCTCCGGACGCTTTCTGTTCGCCCTCGACGACGGCCGCGGCGACGTGGACGCCCTCGGGGCCGACCTCACACTTCTGGGCCTCGCCGACGGCGGCGGCCTGCTGCGCGTCGGGCACGGTGACGCCATGCGGCCTGTCGGGCACGGTGATGCCGTGCTGCCTGTCGGGCCCGGTGGTGCCATGCTGCGCGTCGGGCACGGTGATGCCGTGCTGCGCGTCCCGGCCGCCGACGGTCCCCGCGCGGCGCTCCTCGCCGCCGAAGCCTTCCTGGACACGGCGCGCGAGAGCGGCGCCTGGCGGGTGAAGGACCTGCCGGACGACGCCGCGACGGCGCTGCCCGGCGAGGTCGGGCGACGGCTCGCGCAGGCCGGGATCACCTGCGTACCGGAGGTCCTTCCGCGCCCCCTCGAAGCCCTGCCCCCGGCTCACTGCCGTATCCCGGACGGCGGCGGCGAGGCCGCGCTGTCGGTCGGTGTACCGCTCGGGCGGCTGGACCCGGGGCAGTGGCGGCTCCTGTCCGGCGCCGGGGAACTCCGGCTCACCCCCTGGCGCGGAGCGGTCGTCACCGGCATCGCGCCCCACCGCGCGGACGGACTGCTGCGGGAACTCTCCGAAGCCGGCCTGATCACCGGCCCCGGCTCCCCGTGGTCCGGTGTCGGGGCCTGCATCGGACAGCCCGGCTGCGCGAAGTCGCTGTCCGACGTGCGGGCCGACGCGGGGGCCGCCGTCGGCCCCGTCGGACTGCTCCCTGTGTACTGGTCCGGGTGCGAACGCCGGTGCGGCCATCCGCACGGGGAGTGGATCGACGTGGTCGCCACCCCCCGGGGGCACCGGATCTCCCATGTACGGGGAGAGCGGAGCACCGGGGCGGCAACGGTCCTGGACGACCCGGCCGCGCTCGCCGCGACGGTCGCCTCGGCCCGGGGCACGCGCACCTGACCACCGGCAGCAACCCCCTGTTCGGTATTCGATCTGTTCCATGTCCGACATTCGACGAAGAAGGCGACAGCACTGTGCATCAGTACGAGAAGGACGGACCGGCGATCTACCGCCAGTCCTTCGCCACCATCCGCGCGGAGGCGGATCTGGCAGGGCTGCCCGCCGACGTGAGCCAGGTCGCGGTCCGCATGATCCACGCCTGCGGCATGGTCGACCTCGTACGCGATCTCGCCTTCTCGCCGAACGCCGTGGCCGACGCCCGCGCGGCCCTGCGGGCCGGGGCGCCCATCCTCTGCGACGTGGCGATGGTCGCCAGCGGTGTCACCCGCAAGCGTCTGCCCGCGGACAACGACGTGGTCTGCACCCTGTCCGACCCCGCCGTCCCCGAACTGGCCGCGAAGCTCGGCACCACCCGCAGCGCCGCCGCCCTGGAACTGTGGCGGGACCGGATGGAGGGTGCGGTCGTCGCCGTCGGCAACGCGCCCACCGCGCTCTTCCGGCTGCTGGAGATGATCGAGGAGGGTGCCCCGCGCCCCGCCGCCGTCATCGGTGTGCCCGTCGGATTCATCGGTGCCGCCGAGTCCAAGGAGGCGCTGGCCGCGCATCCGTCCGGGCTGGAGCACCTCGTCGTGCGGGGCAGGCGCGGTGGCAGCGCCATCGCGGCCGCGGCCCTCAACGCGATCGCCAGCGAGGAGGAGTGAGCGTGCCGGAGCAGCAGCACACCGGGAACCCCGGGCCGGACGCGGGCGCGGGGCGGCTGTACGGGGTCGGGCTCGGCCCGGGCGACCCGGCCCTGATGACCGTGCGCGCGGTGCAGATCATCGGCGAAGCCGATGTCGTCGCCTACCACTCCGCCCGGCACGGCCGCTCCATCGCCCGCTCGATCGCCGCGCAGTACCTCCGCCCCGACCACATCGAGGAGGCGCTGGTCTACCCGGTCACCACGGAGACCACGGACCACCCCGGCGGCTACCGGGGCGCGTTGGACGACTTCTACACCGAGGCCGCCGCCCGTCTCGCGGCCCACCTCGACGCCGGGCGCACCGTTGCCGTGCTCGCCGAGGGCGACCCGCTCTTCTACGGCTCGTACCAGCACATGCACAAGCGCCTCGCGGACCGTTACGACACCGAGGTCATCCCCGGTGTCACCTCCGTCAGCGCCGCCGCCGCCCGGCTCGGCACCCCGCTCGTCGAGGCCGAGGAGGTGCTGACGATCCTTCCCGGCACCCTGCCGGAGGAGGAGCTGACGGCACGTCTCGCCGCCACGGACTCCGCTGTGGTGATGAAGCTGGGCCGCACCTTCCCCGCCGTGCGCCGCGCGTTCGAGGCGTCCGGGCGGCTGTCCGAGGCGCGGTACGTCGAGCGCGCGACGATGGCCGGGGAGCGGACCGGGGACCTCGCGGACACCGACGCGGACTCCGTGCCGTACTTCGCGGTGGCCGTCCTGCCCAGCAGGATCGACGCGCCCCGCCCCGCGCCCGGCCGGGAGACCGGTGAGGTCGTCGTGGTCGGCACCGGGCCGGCCGGACCGCTCTGGCTGACGCCCGAGACACGCGGCGCGCTGGCCGCCGCCGACGACGTGGTCGGCTACACGACGTATCTGGACCGGGTGCCGGTCCGGCCGGGCCAGCAGCGTCACGGCTCCGACAACAAGGTCGAGTCGGAGCGCGCCGAATTCGCGCTGGACCTGGCACGCCGCGGTCACCGCGTGGCCGTGGTGTCCGGTGGCGACCCCGGGGTCTTCGCGATGGCCACGGCCGTACTCGAAGTGGCCTCGCAGGAGCCGTACACCGACATTGCGGTCCGGGTGCTGCCCGGGGTGACCGCGGCCAACGCCGCAGCGGCCCGGGCGGGTGCGCCGCTGGGTCATGACTACGCCACCATCTCGCTGTCGGACCGGCTCAAGCCGTGGGAGGTCATCGCCGAGCGGCTGCGCGCGGCGGCCACGGCCGACCTGGTGATGGCGCTGTACAACCCCGGCTCCCGCAGCCGGACCTGGCAGGTGGGCAAGGCCCGCGACCTGCTGCTGGAGCACCGCTCGCCGGACACGCCCGTGGTGCTCGGCAGCGACGTCGGAGGGCCGTCGGAGAGCGTGCGAACGGTGCGGCTCGCCGATCTGGACCCGATGGAGGTGGACATGCGGACGATCCTCATCGTGGGCTCCTCGCAGACCCGGTGGGTGGACAGGGGTGACGGCCGGCAGATCGTCTGGACACCACGCCGCTACCCGGAGGCATGACGCCGGACGGGGCGGTCGCGGCGAGCGGGCTGTGACCGTCGGAGACGTGACGGGTCGGGGCGTGACGGGTCGGGGGGTGACGGGTCGGGGCGTGACCGGTCCGAGGCCTGACCGGTCGGGATAGCGACCGGTCGAAGGTGTGATGGATCGGGAGCCTGACCGCTCGGGGTCGTGACGGAGGCGTGACCGATCCGGTTCGTGACCAGTCGGAGGCGTACCGGTCGGAGGTCCGACCGGTCGGAGGCCTGACCGGCCGGGCGGTGACCGACCCGGACGGTAACCGACCGGCGCCCTGGTCTTTCGGCATGGTGACGGCCGGTCAGCGGTCCCGGACCCAGGCGGCCATCTTGTCCATCGACCGCGCGGCCTCGGCCAGACTGCGGGCCGCCTGGTCGAGCTCGGCCGCGAGCCGCGCCGCCTGTCCGGCCTCGGTCGCGAGCACGGCGTCGGTCCCCGCCCCATGATCGGCCTCGTCGACGGCCCCGGCGGCCGGGGCCGGTATGCGCGGCGCGTTGAGCGCCGTTCCCCGGTAGCCGATGGGGCCCTCGTTGTACCGCTGGTAGTAGCCGCTGAAGTCGGCGGGCGCGATGCCGGCGAACCGCACTCCGGAGAGCTGTATCTCGTCCGCGCCCCTGTTGCCCGTGATGTCCAGGCGGTAGCGGGTGAAGGGAGCAGCGTCGCCGGTGACCCGGAACGTCCTGGCCTGGAAGCGCCGCGCGAATTCCTCCCCCGCCCGGGCGTCGAGCTGGGTCCAGCTGTCGCCGTCCGAGGAGCCGTAGAGGAACCAGTCCCTGGGGTCGCGGTCCGGGAAGTCGTTGGCCGAGGCCAGGGTGTACGAGGTGAGGACGACGGGAGTGTCGAAGCCGAACTCCACCCAGGCCTGCCGGGCGCCCGCCAGCCACTTCGACCCCGACGCATAGAGCAGGTTGTCCGCGATCTCCCCCGCGGCCTTGAACTCACCGCTCGCATCGAGCACGCTCGCGGCCCCGGTGACGTCCGGCGCGGCCTGGGCGTCACCAGGGGCGATACGCAGCCCGGCCACACCGGAATTGCCCCGCTGGTCACGCCAGGTCACCCGCTCCACGGGGCCCGAGCCGTCGTCCACCAGGAGCCGCAGCTCGCCGGAGCCGTGCCAGCTGCCGCCCCAGCCCTCCTCCGTGCGGAACCTGTACACCTGCGCCTCCTCGGTCCCCTCCGGGAAGGCCCAGCGGCCGGTGATCCTGCCGCGGAACTCGGCGAGTGCGCCGTCGGCGGCACGGTGGTGCCCATGGAAGTCGGACATGTTCGACTGGAAGCTGATCGCCGACTCCGCGCCGTCCGCACCACGCCACCCCAGTTGCGCCGGCAGCGACTCCTCGCCCCGGTCGACGTGGAACAGCAGCCGGGGGCCCGGCTCCCACGACGACGTGAAGGGCGCGCGGCGCTCGGTCGTATAGGTGAAGACCGTGTCATGGGCCGCACGGGCTGCCAGCGCCCGCTCCGAACGGCCCCGCTCGTAGACGGAGTCGAGCATGACGCGGTAGAGCCAGAGATCGCTGCGCGCATCGGCCGCCGTCCGTATCTCCAGGGTGTTGGTGCCCGGCAGCAGGAGCCCGCCCGGTACGGCGAACACGTTGTCCTGGGGCAGATCTCCACCGCCCGGCACGGTGAGGCCGCTCACCAGCACCTTGCCGTTGACCGCCAGATCGACCGGCGCGTAGCCGGGGGAGCGGCCCAGCTTGGACACCAGCGCGGTCACATGGAGCGTGGCCTCGACGATCGTCTCCGCGCCGTCCACCTCGAAGTCCAGGGCCGCACTCGCGCCCGCGCCCATCACCAGATGCGAGGAGGCGGCACGGCACTGCTCGTACCTCGTCACACAGTTGGACACACGGGCCGGTACGGCGGAGAAATCCGCGAAAGTGGCAAGCATGAACGGCTCCTGACCTGGTGTCACGCCCCATGCGCGACGCCGGTGAGTGGGTAGGTGATCCACGTTAATCACGACCACTGACAACCGGTCAGGAACGGCCCCGGATGAGCCCGCGCTCGGCGACAGGCCGTGCGCGGCAGGCCCGGGCACCACGTCGCAGGAGGAGGCACCACGTCACGGGAGGAGGCCGCGCAGCAGGGTGATCGCCTCCTCCGGCGTCCTCGCCACCGGAACACCCGGCGGGACGGGTGGGCGCCGGACCACGACCACCGGGATGCCCGCCTCGCGGGCCGCGGTGAGCTTGGGAGCTGTCGCCTCACCACCGCTGTCCTTCGTGACGAGGACGTCGACGCGATGCCGCCGTATCAGCTCGCGCTCACCCTCCAGCGAGAACGGCCCCCGGTCGAGCAGGACCTCCATCCGGGCCGGACACGGGGCCTCGGGGGCGTCCACCGAGCGCATCAGGAACCAGAGCGAGTCCAGCGGGGCGAACGCCGCCAGACCCATCCGGCCGGTGGTGAGGAAGACGCGTCGGCCCAGCTCCGGCAGCAGTTCCGCCGCCCCCGCGAGAGACTCGGCGACATGCCACCGGTCACCCTCGACGGGCACCCAGCCGGGCCGCCGCAGAGCCAGCAGGGGAACATGGACAGCGGCGGCAGCCGAGGCCGCGTTGAAACTGATCGTTCCGGCGAAGGGATGGGTGGCGTCGATGACCGCATCCACATGGTGTGCGCGGAGCCACTCGGCCATGCCTTCGGCACCGCCGAAGCCGCCGACACGCACCTCGCCGGGCGGGAGCTTCGGCCGGGCGACTCGGCCCGCGAGTGAGCTGGTGACCTTGATCCCGTCCGCGGCCACCAGGGACTCCGCGAGCCGGCGGGCCTCCGTCGTGCCGCCGAGGACGAGTATGTGCAAGGGCATCGATCGGTCCATCCATGAGCAGTGAGGCGCAGGGCGGGCGCACCGCCCAACTCAAGCACACCGGTCTGCGTCCGGGATGGACGACCGGTGCCTGTGCGACGGCGGCGACCACGGCCGCGTACACGGCCCTGCTGACCGGCGAGTTTCCCGATCCGGTGACCATCACCCTGCCCCGGGGCCAGACCCCCGCCTTCGCCCTCGCGGTGGAGGAGCTCGCCGACGGACACGCCACGGCGGGGGTGGTCAAGGACGCGGGCGACGACCCCGATGTCACGCACGGCGCACTGGTGCGGTCCACCGTACGGCTGCTGCCCGCCGGGTCCGGAGTGGTGTTCCGGGCCGGTCCGGGAGTGGGGACGGTGACCCTGCCCGGTCTGCCGCTGGAGGTCGGGGAGCCCGCGATCAACCCCGTCCCCCGCCAGATGATGCGTGAACATGTCGCCCGGGTGGCGGAGAAGCACGGCGGCACGGGCGACGTCGAGATCACGGTCTCGGTGGACGACGGCGAGGAGATCGCACGTTTCACGTGGAACATTCGCCTGGGCATCCTCGGCGGGATCTCGATCCTGGGCACGACGGGCATCGTGGTGCCCTACTCCTGCTCGGCCTGGATCGACTCGATCCGCCGGGGCGTGGATGTGGCCCGGGCCGCCGGTCACCGGCATGTCGCGGGGTGCACGGGATCGACCTCGGAGAAGACGGTGGTGGCCGAGTACGGCCTGCCGGAGATCGCCCTGCTGGACATGGGTGACTTCGCGGGCGCGGTGCTGAAGTACGTACGCCGGCATCCGGTGGAGCGGCTGACCGTCTGTGGCGGTTTCGCCAAGCTGTCCAAGCTCGCCGCCGGGCATCTGGACCTGCACTCGGGCCGCTCCCAGGTCGACAAGCCGTTCCTGGCGAAACTGGCGCTCCAGGGTGGCGCGAGCGAGGCGCTGGCCGCGGAGATCGAGGCCGCCAACACCGGGCTGGCGGCACTGCAGTTGTGCATGGCGGCCGGTGTGCCGCTGGGCGATCTGGTGGCCGTGGCGGCACGGGACCAGGCGCTGTCGGTGCTGCGGGGCGCACCGGTGGCGGTGGACGTGATCTGCATCGACCGGGCGGGGACGGTCGTGGGGCGCAGCGAGGTGCGCTGACCCGCAAAGGCACCGGGAGCCGGGCACACCAGGGCGACCCGAACCGCCCGCCGCGCGAAGGCAGCGGGGCAGCGAACCACCCTCCCCACGAAGGCGCAGGAGGGCCGGTCCGCCCGCCCCGTCAGCAGCTGTGGCGGTCCCGGGCCGGGGAGTACAGGTGGCTGTCGCGGAACTGCTCCGCGCCCAGCGTCCGGCCGACCATGATCACCGCTGTTCGGATCACCCCTGCCGACTTCACCTGCTCCGCGATGTCGTCCAGTGTTCCGCGCAGGACGATCTCGTCGGGGCGCGAGGCCATCGCCACCACGGCAGCGGGGCAGTCAGCGCCGTAGTGCGGCAGCAGCTCCTCGACCACCCGGTCCACGTACCGCGCCGCGAGGTGCAGCACGATCAGCGCGCCGCTGCGGCCGAGCGTGGCCAGGTCCTCGCCCTCGGGCATCGCCGTGGCCCGCTGGGCGATGCGGGTGAGGATCACGGTCTGGCCGACCGTGGGCACGGTCAGCTCCCGCTTGAGCGCCGCCGCGGCGGCGGCGAACGCGGGCACCCCGGGCACCACTTCGTACGGCACGCCCGCTTCGTCGAGCCGCCGCATCTGCTCGTTCACCGCGCTGAAGACCGACGGGTCGCCGGAGTGCAACCGGGCGACGTCGTGGCCCTCCTCGTGGGCGCGCACCAGCTCGGCGGTGATCTGGTCGATGTCGAGCTGGGCCGTGTCCACCAGCCGGGCCTCCGGTGAGCATTCGGCGAGCAGTTCGCGCGGCACCAGGCTGCCCGCGTACAGGCAGACCGGGCTGGCGGCGAGGACGCGGGCACCGCGCACCGTGATCAGGTCGGCGGCGCCGGGGCCCGCGCCGATGAAGTACACGGTCATCTGTCGTCTCCTGGAGCGTGCGAGGGTTCGGAAGCCGATGAGGCATCGGGCGGTTCGGAAGCCGATGAGGCGTCGGACGGTACGGAAGCAGGCGGGGCCGCGGACGGTACGGAAGCGGACGGTACGGAAGCCTGCGAGACGTCCGACGGTACGGAAGCGGGCGGGGCGGCCGGCGGCTCCGGGGCGGGTTTCCGTACGGACCACTGTGTGACGGGCATCGCCTGACGCCAGCCCGTGAATCCCCCGACCGGCACCGCGTGGGCGACCGCGAGACGGACCAGGTCGCCGCCGTGCCGCCGGTACCACTCGGCGAGCCGTGCCTCCGACTCCAGCGTGACCGTGTTGGCGACCAGCCTGCCGCCCGCCGGAAGCGCGTCCCAGCAGGCTTCGAGCAGACCTGGCGCCGTGAGCCCGCCGCCGATGAACACGGCGTCGGGCACGGGCAGTCCGGACAGCGCGTCCGGCGCCCGGCCGGTGACCACACGCAGTCCGGGGACGCCGAGCCGGTCGGCGTTGCGGGCGATGCGCAGCGCCCGCACCGGGTCGCCCTCCACGGTGACCGCACGGCAGGACGGATGGGTCCGCATCCACTCCGCCGCGATCGATCCGGAACCCCCGCCGATGTCCCACAGCAACTCACCCGGAGCGGGCGCGAGCACGCCGAGCGTCGCCGCCCGCACATGGCGCTTGGTGAGCTGGCCGTCGTGCTCGTACGCCTCGTCGGGCAGCCCGGGCACCGCTCCAAGGCGCAGGGTCTCCGGGGTGCTCCGGCACTCCACCGCGATGACGTTCAGGGGGTCGCCCGGCGGGTGCTCCCAGGTGTCCGCCGTGCCGTCCGAGCAGTCCTCCGCGGTGCCGCCGAGCTGTTCGAGCACCCGCATCCGGCTGGGTCCGAAGCCGTGCTCCCGCAGCAGGGCGGCCACGGCGGCGGGCGTGGCCGCGTCCGCGGAGAGGACCAGCAGCCGGCGCCCTTCGTGGAGCGCGGCGGCCAGCCGGGCCGCCGGCCGGCCGACGAGCGTGACCGTCTCCGTGTCCTCCACCGGCCAGCCGAGCCGGGCGCAGGCGTACGACACCGAGGACGGGTGCGGCAGGACGCGGAGCGCCCCCGCGCCCAGCTCCTCGGTGAGCGCCCGGCCGATGCCGTAGAACATGGGGTCCCCGCTGGCCAGCACGGCGGTCCGGCTCCCCCCGTGCTCGGCGAGGAGACCGCGCACGGCCGGCCGCAGGGGTGAGGGCCAGGACACGCGCCGGCCGGCGCACTCCGGCGGCAGCAGCCCGAGCTGGCGCTCACCGCCGATCAGTACCTCGGCCTCCAGGAGCACCGCGCGCGCCGCCCCGGAAAGCCCGGCCCAGCCGTCGGCACCGATCCCCACGACGCTCACGGCGGACGGGGTCGCCGGGACGGCGGACAGGGGTGCTGCGGGGGCCACGGCCGGTACCTCGGGGTTGGTGGGACGACGCAGCCGAACTCTACGGGGGGCGTTTCCCCGCCTGTGCGGCGGAGTGATTCCGAAGAATTTCCCGCGTGGTGTCGAGAACCCGGCGCCGGCTCCGACGTCCCCTGTGAAAGCCACCCGCACGGGGCGGCGGCAGGAGACAGAGGAGCGACACCATGAAGTACCTGGTCATGATTCAGGGATCGCAGGCCGACTACGAGGCCATGTCGGGCAAGCCGTCGGCGGAGAGCCCGGCGTGGAGCGAGAAGGACATGCAGGCGATGTTCGCCTTCATGGAAGAGGTCAACAACGATCTGGCGGAGTCCGGCGAGGTCGTGGACGGCAACGGACTGGCCGAACCCGCCAGGACCCGCTGTGTGCTGCCCGGCGACGACGGCCGCCCGGTGGTCACGGACGGACCGTACGGCGAGACGAAAGAGCAACTCGCCGGGTATTGGGTGCTCGACTGCGAGAGCCTGGAGAGGGTCACCGAGATCGCCGCACGCATCGCGCTGTGTCCGCAGCCCGAGGGTGCGCCCGTCTACCCGGTGGTGATCCGGCCGATCATGGACGGCGCCGGCGGCTGACCCGCGGACCCGCCGCCTGAGGGAGCCGAACGAGAGGCGACAGGTGAACCGTGGACCGACCGGCATCGAGGACCTGCTGCGCCTTCACGCGCCGCAGGTCCTCGGCGCGCTCGTACGCCGCTACGGGCATTTCGACTCGGCGGAGGACGCCGTGCAGGAGGCGCTGCTCGCCGCCTCCCAGCAGTGGCCCGCCCAGGGGACTCCCGGCAATCCGCGTGGCTGGCTCATCAGGACCGCGGCCAGGCGGCTGACCGACCAGCTGCGCAGCGAGTCCGCCAGGGAGCGGCGCGAGGCGAGGGCCGCGGCGCTCACTCCCCGGGACGCGTTCACGGCGCCGCCGCCCGGGGAGAGCCGGGCTCCGGCCGCCGACGACACCCTGACCCTGCTCTTCCTGTGCTGCCATCCCGCGCTGTCCCCCGCCGCGCAGATCGCGCTCACCCTGCGTGCCGTCGGCGGGCTGACGACGGCCGAGATCGCCCGGGCCCATCTGGTGCCCGAGGCGACGATGGCCCAGAGGATCAGCCGGGCCAAGCACAAAGTGCGGGGTGTGCCGTTCCGCCAGCCGGGGCCGGACGACCGCGACCAGCGCCTCACGGCGGTGCTCCAGGTGCTCTACCTGATCTTCAACGAGGGGTACACCGCGACCTCGGGCAGCGATCTGCACCGCGCCGACCTGGCCCGCGAGGCGATCCGGCTGACCCGGTCGGTACGCGCGCTGCTGCCCCGGGACGGCCGGGTGACCGGACTGCTGGCCCTGATGCTGCTCACCGAGGCCCGCAGCGCGGCCCGCAGCGGACCGCACGGCGAGCTGATCCCCCTGGACGAGCAGGACCGCACCCGCTGGGACCGGGCGGCCATCGGCGAGGGAACCGCCCTGGTCGAGGAGGCCCTGTCCCGGGGACCCGCCGGGGCGTACCAGCTCCAGGCGGCGATCGCGGCGCTGCACGACGAGGCGGACCGCGCCGAGGACACCGACTGGCCGCAGATCCTCGCCCTGTACGACCTCCTCGTGCACCGTGTCCCCGAGCCGATGGCGGAGCTCAGCAGGGCCGTGGCACTCGCCATGGTGCAGGGCCCCCGGGCCGGTCTGGAGGCCGTGGAGGCCCTGGAGGAACGGCTCGCGGGCCACCACCGGCTGGACGCCGTACGAGCCCATCTGCTGGAGAGGGCCGGTGACCACGACGCGGCGCGCGCCGCGTACCAGCGGGCCGCGGGCCGCACGCTCAGCACGCCCGAGGCGCGCTACCTGCGGATGCGGGCGGCCAGGCTGCTGCCGGCATCCGACGCCGGCGGCGCCTGACACCCGGACGCCGGACCCCGGGTTCCCGATGGGGTGGCAGGAGTCGCGGCCCCGGGGTCCCCGGATCCGGTGGGACGGACCGCCGGTCCCCGGGGCTGCGGCCCCCGTGGGTTGCCCGGGCCACGCGAGGAACACGAGTCGCCGATCCCCATGACTCTCGCGATCATCGAAGACATGACCAAGAGCGACAACGGCAAGGCCCGCACCGTGAGGATCGCCCAGCAGCCCGAGGCGGACGAACTGCTCGGCCGCAGCCCGCTGGCCGCCCTCGTCGGCATGCTGCTGGACCAGCAGGTGCCGATGGAGTGGGCGTTCACCGGCCCGCTCACGCTGGCGCAGCGCATGGCTTCGGACGACCTGGACGCCCGGAGGATCGCCGCGTACGACCCGGAGGAGTTCACCGAACTGTTCACCGGGAAACCCGCCCTGCACCGCTATCCGGGCTCCATGGCCAAGCGGGTCCAGCAGCTGTGCCAGTACCTGGTGGCCGAGTACGACGGGCGGGCCGAAGCGGTCTGGGAGGACGCCGCCACCGGCGCCGAGCTGCTGAAACGGCTCAACGCGCTGCCCGGGTTCGGCACGCAGAAGGCGCAGATCTTCCTGGCCCTGCTGGGCAAGCAGTTCGACGTACGGCCGACGGGCTGGCGGGAGGCCGCCGGGGCCTACGGGGAGGAGGGCTCGCACCGGTCGGTGGCCGACATCACCGGACCGGAGTCGCTCACCGAGGTGCGGGCGTACAAGCAGCAGGCGAAGGCCGCGGCCAGGGCGGCGGCCAGATCCACATGACCAGGTGGCCGCGCTGAACCCCACGGGCGGCGGCCGGGCGCCCGAGCGGAAGGCAGCAGGCACCTGATCGGGAACGGACCAGGAACCTGATCGGGAAACGCCTCGCACTGTTCACAGACAGCAGCCGGATCGCTAGCTTTCCCCCACATCCGTTCACACCGGAAGGACTCCTGTGCACGCAACTCGTCGCAGAGCCATGGCTGTTGTGGCCGCCACCGCCCTGGCCGCACCACTCCTCCTCGGCGCGTCCCCCCACCCGGGGCACGCGTCGCACGACCCGGCCAAGGACGCCGCCAAGCTCTCGCGGAAGCTGGTCGAACGCTCCTCCGCGAAGGACGCGTACCGCCATCTGGAGCGGTTCCAGGCGATAGCCGACTCGGCGGAGGGCCATCGCGCGGCCGGCTCACTCGGGCACGCCGCCTCCGCCGCCTACGTCCACCAGCTGCTGAAGAAGGCCGGCTACCGCGTCGCCTACCAGGCGTTCGAATTCGTCTACACCGAGACGCTCGCCGAGAAGCTCTCCGTGGTCTCCCCCACGCCGCGCGACGTCGGCATCAGGGCGATGACGTACACGCCGTCCACCCCGGAGGGCGGCATCACGGCGGCCCTCACCGCCGTCCCCACGGACGACACCACCGGCTGCGAGGCGGCCGACTACACCGCCGCCGACTTCACCGGCAGGATCGCCCTGATCAAGCGGGGCGGTTGCTCGTTCGCGGAGAAGCAGGCGGCGGCAGCGGCGGCGGGAGCCGTGGGCGCGGCGATCTACAACAACACCGAAGGAGCCCTCTCCGGGACCCTGGGCGGCGCGGACGCGGGGAAGATCCCCACCGGCGGTCTCACCCAGGACGAGGGGAAGAAGCTCGTCGCGGACCTGGCCGGGGGCGAGGTGAAGGTCTCCTTCGAGATCCGCGAGCTCCAGGAGGAGCGCACCACCCGCAACGTCGTCGCCGAGACCCGCGGCGGGAACGCGTCGAACACGGTCATGCTCGGCGCGCACCTCGACTCGGTCACCGACGGCCCCGGCATCAACGACAACGCGTCCGGCTCGGCCGGGCTCCTCGAAGTCGCCCTGCAACTGGCCAAGTCCCACCGCACCCCCGCCAACAAGGTCCGCTTCGCCTGGTGGTCGGCGGAGGAGAACGGCCTGCTGGGCTCGGAGGCGTACGTCACGAAGCTCTCCGAGGCGCAGCGCGGGAACATCGCGCTCTATCTCAACTTCGACATGATCGCCTCGCCGAACGGGGTGCAGTTCGTCTTCGACGGCGACGACTCCGACGGTGTCGGCGAGGGGCCGGGCCCCGAGGGCTCCGCCCAACTGGAGAACGACATCAACGCGTTCCTGGACAGCAGGTCCCAGCCGCACTCCGGCGCCGACTTCACCGGGCGCTCCGACTACGGGCCGTTCATCGAGGTCGGCATCCCGTCGGGCGGTACGGACACGGGCGCCGAGGGCATCAAGACGGCCGCCGAGGCGAAGACGTACGGCGGCACGGCGGGCGTCGCCTACGACCCCTGCTACCACGCGGCCTGCGACGACCTGGACAACGTGGACATGGCGCACTTCGACACCAACATCGATGTGATCGCCAACGCGGTGGGCACCTACGCCTACGACCTGAGCTCCCTGACTCGCCCGGTCCCGGCCGCCGCGCCCCGCGCCGAGGGCGCGCTGCGCGAGGGCCACGCGCACGGCCTGACGAGCTAGGGCCCGTCCGCCGGCACGGCCCCGGGGCTCTCGTTCGGATGACGCCGCGCTCCGTGGGCGGTGAGCCACGCCCACCACCCGCGGAGCGACGCACCGGGCGCCCCCGGACGTCGGCCGACGCCGCCGGGACCCGCCCCCCGGAGCCGTCGGAAAGGTGACGGGAGCACGCGATGTTTTCATGCGTTTGCTCCAGCTTTGCCCGGCATTACGGTCCGGTTCCCTGGCTGCGCCCGGGGGCCCTTGCCCGGTAGGCTTTCCGTGTGATCTTCAAGCGCATCGGAAATGGGCGGCCATATCCCGACCACGGCCGGGAAAGCACCCGACAGTGGGCGGATGTCGCGCCGCGTCCGGTCCGCCTCGACCAGCTGGTGACCACCAAGGGCCAGCTGGACCTCGAGACCCTCCTCGCCGAGGACTCGACGTTCTACGGCGACCTGTTCGCCCACGTCGTGAAGTGGCAGGGCGATCTGTACCTCGAGGACGGACTGCACCGCGCCGTGCGCGCCGCCCTGCAGCAGCGCCAGGTGCTGCACGCGCGCGTGCTGGAGCTGGGCTGAACCCGCCACTCCCACCCGTGGAGCATTTCGGGCCTTTCGAGTGCTTTTATGCTCGTATGGGTGCCATAGGTTGATCGTTTAGTAGGAATCGCCACCGGGTCGCACTACGCTGCGCCCATGAGCATGCTGACTCCTCCCGGCATGGGCGGAAAGTACCGCGTCACGGGCAACACCTACCCGCGCATGCGCCGCCCCCGTCATCGCCGCAAGCTTGTCCTCTCGGCGGGCGCCGCCGTGGTGGCCCTCGGGCTGGCCGGTTGGGGCACACTCCAGCTCATCGACGTGTTCACCGGCGGTGACGGGACGGCCAACGCGGCGGACCGTCCGAAGGCATGCCCCTCCCCGACCGCCTCGACGCCCGTGAAGGCGCTCCCGAAGCCCGCGGCGATCAAGGTCAACATCTACAACGCGACGCCCCGCAGCGGGCTGGCCAAGGCCGCCGCGGACGAGCTCAAGAAGCGCGGCTTCGCCATCGGCAAGGTGGACAACGCCCCGGCCGCGTACGACAAGAAGGTCCCCGGCACCGGCATGCTGCTCGGCGGCCCGACGGCCATGAACGGCTCGTTCCCCGTGCTCGGCACCCAGCTGCCCGGCGCCACGACGAAGACCGACGCCCGCAGCACGGCGGACGTCGATCTGATCATCGGTACGAAGTTCAAGGCGTTCAGCACTCCCGCCGCCGCGGCGACGGCGCTCACCGCCCTGACGAAGCCTTCCCCGGCTCCGTCGGCCTGCTGACGCTCCGGGACGCCGCGGCACCGGGCGGGACGGCCCGGGTCAGTCGACGGTGCCGTACATCCGGTCGCCCGCGTCACCGAGCCCCGGCACGATGTAGCCGTTCTCGTTGAGGCGCTCGTCGACCGAGGCGGTGACGACCGTCACAGGCGTGCCGGCGAGCTCGCGCTCCATCACCTCGACGCCCTCGGGCGCCGCGAGCAGCACGACCGCGGTGACATCGTCCGCGCCGCGCTTGATCAGCTCCCGGATGGCCGCGACGAGTGTGCCTCCGGTGGCCAGCATCGGGTCCAGGACGTAGACCTGACGGCCGGAGAGGTCCTCGGGCATCCGCGTCGCGTACGTCTCCGCCTGGAGCGTCTCCTCGTTGCGGATCATGCCCAGGAAGCCGACCTCGGCGGTCGGGAGCAGCCGCACCATGCCGTCCAGCATGCCGAGACCCGCGCGCAGGATCGGCACGACCAGGGGGCGCGGGTGGGACAGCTTCACACCGGTCGTGGGCGTCACCGGGGTCTCGATGTCGACCTGCTCGGTCCGCACATCCCTGGTGGCCTCGTAGGCGAGAAGGGTGACGAGTTCGTCGGCGAGCCGCCGGAAGGTCGGGGAGTCGGTGCGCTTGTCGCGCAGCGTGGTGAGTTTGTGCGCCACCAGCGGGTGGTCGACGACGTGGATCCGCATGCCTTCCACAGTAGCCGGGCCACGAAGCGCCCTCTCGCAGGTCCGCACTGGCATCAAGCACCTGTTCGGGGGGAAGGTGGGGGCATACGGACCCAGGTTTGGGGTGGTGTGTCGATTGCCCGACGGGGAGCAGCGAAGAGAGCGGCAGGCCGGACGCGACGCGCGCGACCTGCCCGACGCGCAGGAGAACGTGACGGACGCGCAGGAGAGTGACGCGGCCCGCCGGAGGCGCCGCGCCCAGTTCCTCCGCGAGCTCCACGAGGCGAAGCAGCTCCGCGACCGGGTTCAGCCGCGCCGCGCCCGCGCGGCCCGTATGCGCCAACAGATGCGGATGCGTACGTTCCGCTGGTGACGGGCTTCCGAGGGGGCGCGGGAACCCCTCCCGAGGGCGCCGGCGGATGCCTTCCACCGGCGGACGCTCCAGGAACTGATGGCCGACGCAACGGTCGAAGAGGTCTCGCATCGCGCTCGTTTCTGCCACGATGCCGATTGGGCGGGGCCCAGAGCAGCCGGATGACCGTCTGCCCTCCCGTCGGACCGATTCCCTTATGACCAGTGGGAGAGTCACGGTGTACTTCGCCGCACTGCTCGCGCGCACCGAAGACGGGTGGGAAGCGAGCGATACGGAGCTCGACGATGTGGAAACCCTGTCCGACCTGACGGATCTGGCCCGTGATGCCTCGGTGGACGAGGACACGGTCCTCGTCTACATCGAGCAGGAGGACGCCTGGTTCGGCGTCGTCCGGGTGGACGGAGAGGAGGACCCCCGTATCTACGTCTCGGACGCGTCCGCCGCCGCCCGCTCCTCGTACGGGGAGATCCTGCTCACCGATGAACTGCTCGGCCGTGAACCGGGGGCCGAGGACGAGATCGCCGCACTCGAGGAGCTCGTGGACCTCGACGGTACGGAGGACGGCGAGCCGGACGAGGACGACAGCGCCGGAGGCCGGTCCGGCGCCGCTGTCACCGAAACCGATCTGGACGACGACCCCGACGCCGTACCGGCGGGGCCGCTCGGGGATCTCGGGGTGCTGGCCGACCTCGGGGTGTCCGAGAAGGATCTGCTGACCCTGCGCACCGACGCGCTGGTGGAGATCGCGGACGCGCTGGGAGCGTCCGAGGTCCTGGAGGCCGTCCGTTAGGGTCCGCGGGTGAACGTGCCACCGCCCACCCCCTCCTCACCGCCTCCCCCCGATCCCGTACGGGACCCGTGGCAGGCAGCCATGCGCCAAGCCCTTGACGAGGCCGCGCAGGCGGCGCCGGCCGGCGATGTGCCGGTCGGTGCCGTCGTCCTCGGCCCGGACGGCGCCCTGCTCGCCACCGGGCACAACGAGCGCGAGGCGACCGGCGACCCGACGGCGCACGCCGAGGTGCTCGCCCTGCGCCGCGCCGCCGCCGCCCTGGGCGGCTGGCGGCTGACCGACTGCACGCTGGTCGTCACCCTGGAGCCCTGCACGATGTGCGCGGGCGCACTCGTCCAGTCCCGGATCGGCCGGGTGGTCTACGGGGCGCGGGACGAGAAGGCCGGAGCCGCCGGTTCGCTCTGGGACGTCGTACGCGACCGCAGGCTCAACCACCGCCCCGAGGTGATCCACGGCGTCCTGGAGGACGTCTGCGCGGGCCTGCTGACCTCGTTCTTCCGGGACCGCTGACCCGGCGCGCCGCGCGCTCGGGCCGGTCGTCGCGTAACGGATTTCGAACCAGGGCCCGGGATGGTCTAAGCTCTCTCTCGGTAGCGTGTCCGAGCGGCCGAAGGAGCTCGCCTCGAAAGCGAGTGTGGGGAAACTCACCGAGGGTTCAAATCCCTCCGCTACCGCAGATGGATGAAGGGACCGACCCGCTTGGGCCGGTCCCTTCTCTGCGTTCCGGCCCTCATGAGAGCGCCGGCCGCGCCGCAGCGAGCATCCGGAGAGGCGGCCCGTGTCAGCCGGCCCGGAGCGTCCTGACGCCGTCGGTCTCGAAGTCGTAGATGTTCTGGTTGACGCGGAGACCGTCGACGGCGCCGATCCACATGTGGTCACGGCCCTTGCCCACCGCGGCCGTGAGGACGGTCGCCCCGGCACCACCGTCGGTCAGCGCGGCCTTCAGCTGGTCGAGGGAGCACCTGGCGGCCTGGTTGCAGGCGGGGACCTCGTTGCCCGTGAGGAACCAGTACCCCGTCGAGGTGGCATCGAGGAAACCGCTCCAACGGTTCGTCACCGGGGAGGCGTCCGGCACCCACACCATCGTGGAGTAGTTGTCGGCCGGCAGCGCGGTCAGGTTCGGATCGATCTCGAACCTGATGTTCGGCATGTTGCCGGCGCCCCCGTAGGACACGTTCTCCCCGGTCTGGAAGACATGGAAGCCGACGCTCCGCAGGCTCTGCACCGGGGCGCCGTAGAAGTCGACCTCGTTGCCGAAGTCGACCTTCTCGCTGGGAGGAGTGAGCGAGGTGGAGTCGTCCGCCACTTCGATGCCCAGGCTGCCCCGTCCGTAGGGCGGCCGGGACGCGGGGCCCGTCACGCCGAACGAACCGTACGGACCGTTCCTCAGGTCGGCCACGGGGGAGCCGATCGTGTTGCGGGCGATCACGCCCCAGTGGTCCGCGGGGCGCACGTGGTCCCCGCCGCCTCCGTCTCCGCCGCCGCCTCCGTCCCCGCCTGCGACGGCGGACGCCGGTCCGCCGAGCGCCGAAGCGATGATCGCGGCCAGTGCTGCGACCGCGAGGGCCTTGCCCCGGGTCGCACCCAAGCGAGTTCTCACACTCACTCCTTCTGAATGGTCGAGGGGCACCGGCATGCTCCGGGTGCCCGGATATAAAGCTCCGCACACCACTGCGGATGACTCCTAGTGACGACGTAATCACCATGGAGAGGCACGAACTGCCATCCCGCAACGCATGGTTCGGAGGTCTCGTCACTCTGCGTACCGAATCGGCGACCACAGACCATGGGGGCGCGTCGCGATGGGTTCGGCGAGGTCCACGGGACCCGCTACCGCAGACGGATGACGGGGGCCGGGAGACTCCGTGCGCGCGGCACCACCTCCGGGCGGCCGTCGCTCCTCCCAAATAATTTTGCAGGCCGTGCATCTTTGCCTACCATGCACGATGTGCCGAAGACGACGACCTCCGTACCCGGGCTGCGGGAGCGCAAGAAGCAGGCCACGCGCAACGCCATCGCGGAAGCGGCCGTGCGTCTCGCCGCCGAGCACGGGGTGGAGAACGTCACGGTCGAGGCCATCAGCGAGGCGGCCGGTGTATCGCCCAGGACGTTCTTCAACTACTTCCCGACCCATGACGACGCGTTCGTCCTGATCGACGGTGAGATCGGCGAGCGGATCAGGGAGTCCGTGCGCCGCGCCCCCGCCGACCGGACACCGCTCGACGCCGTTCGGGAGGCGTTCGTCGCCGAACTGGACGGCTTCGAGGACCGCCAGGAGCTGTGGGCCCTGCAGTCCAAGGTGCTGCAGCGGTCACCGCATCTCATCCAGCGCGGTCTCAACGCCCATGTGGCGGACGAGCAGGCCCTGGCGGCCACCCTCACCGAGTGGCTCGACGCCACCCGGCCCGCCGGCGCGGAAGGCGCCGGGGACGCGGGCATCTACCCCCGGCTCCTCGCCGCCGTCAGCCACACCGCCCTGCGGGTCGCCTTCGAGCACGGCTGCGACCACCCCGAGGACACCGTGCTCGCGGACGCCTTCCAGGAGGCCTTCGTCCATCTGGCACGCGGCCTCCCGCGGCCGACGGAGTAAGCCGGCCCCCACCGCCGGCCTCTTCCCCCACCCCCTACCCCTGTTCTGATCACGCACCGAAGAAGGACTCCGTGACCGCAACCGAGGCGCCCGGACAGGCGCCCACATCCATGACCAACCGGCAGATACTCCAGGCGATGTCCGGCCTGATGGCGGGCATGTTCGTCGCCATCCTCGCGGGTACCGTCGTCGCCAACGCCCTGCCGCGGATCATCGCCGACCTCGGTGCGAGCCAGTCCTCGTACACCTGGGTCGTGACCTCCGAGCTGCTCGCCATGACGGCCACCGTGCCGCTCTGGGGCAAGCTCGCCGACCTCTTCAACCAGAAGCTGCTGCTCCAGCTCTCGCTCGCCCTGTTCGTGGTCGGTTCGCTGGTGGCCGGCTTCTCCCAGGACGTCGTCACCCTCATCGTCAGCCGTGTCATCCAGGGCATCGGCGCCGGTGGTCTGACGGCACTGGCCCAGATCGTGATGGCCGCGATCATCCCGCCGCGCCGCCTCGGCAAGTACGCGGGAATCTTCGGCGCCGTCTTCGCCGTCGGAACCGTCGCCGGTCCGCTGATCGGCGGAGTCCTCGTGGACACCTCGTGGCTCGGCTGGCGCTGGTGCTTCTTCATCGGTGTGCCGTTCGCGCTGGCCGGGATCGTGCTGCTCCAGCGCACCCTGAAGCTGCCGACCGTACGCCGTGAGGTCAAGATCGACTGGCTGGGCGCCTTCCTGATCGTGGCCGGCGTCTGCGCGCTGCTGATCTGGACCTCGCTCGCCGGCAACAGCTTCGACTGGGCCTCCTGGCAGACGGCCGCCCTGGTGGCCACCGGCGTCGTGCTGCTCACCGCGGCGGTCTTCGTCGAGTCCAGGGCCGCCGAGCCGATCATCCCGCTGGACATCTTCCGCAACCGCACCGTCACGCTCACGACCCTGGCGAGCTTCTTCGTCGGTATCGCGATGTTCGCCGGAACCGTCTTCCTGTCCCAGTACTTCCAGATCTCGCTGGGCAAGACCCCGACCGTCGCGGGGCTCATGAGCCTCCCGATGATCGGCGGTCTGCTGGTGTCCTCGACGGTCGCCGGACAGATCATCTCCGCGACCGGCAAGTGGAAGGCCTACCTCGTCGCCGGAGCCGTCGTCATGATGGCCGGCCTCGGCCTGCTCGCGACGATCGACGCCGACACCCACTTCGGCCTGCTCAGCATCTACATGGCGCTGATGGGCATCGGCGTCGGCATGCTGATGCAGAACCTCGTGCTCGCCGCGCAGAACGACGTGCCCGCGCACGAGCTTGGCGCCGCGACCTCCGTGCTGTCGTTCTTCCGCAGCCTCGGCGGCACCATCGGTACGAGCGTCCTCGGCGCGATCCTCGCCAACCGGGTGGCCAGCGAGATGACCAAGGGCCTCTCGGAGAGCGGGCTCCCGGTGACCGGCGGCGGCCACAGCAGCGCGGTGCCCGACATGACCACGCTGCCCGAACCCCTGAAGAACATCGTCGAGCACGCCTACGGCGTCGCGACCGGCGACCTGTTCCTCATCGCCACGCCGTTCGCCTTCCTCGCCCTGCTCACGGTCCTCTTCGTCAAGGAGAAGCCCCTCAAGACGACGAGCGGCATGGAGCGGCTCGCGGCCGAGGAGGCGGCAGGGGAGGCCGCCGTGGCGGACGCCGTCATCGTGCCGTCGCCCCGGACCGGTGACGACTCCGGCGTCCAGGACACCGCCCCCGGCGGGGTCGGCCTGCGGAAGGACTGACCCGCACCCGGACGTACGACGACGAAGGGCCCGGCGCGTGCGCCGGGCCCTTCGGGCGTCAGGTCGGGGGAAGCGGCATCGGGGGGACAAGCCGCTTCCCCCGGTGAGAACGGTGACCGGAGGTCCTCGCCGCGGTCAGGGGGAAGTCGCGCGGTGCGGACCTCGTGGAGGTCCCGTTCCTCGGCCCGCGCATTCCTGCCGGTGCTACGGGCTCACTCCCCATCCTCCTCCTCGGCGTAAGCCGCACCGCAGGGCAAAGGGCCTGAATCGAAGGGCCCTTCGACCCTAAAAGCCACATCAGTGATCGGAAACAGCCAGCGGATACGGCCATACGTGCGGCTAGAATCACCCGACTGCACAGGTGATCGAGAGGGAGCGAAGAGGCCGTGGCGCAAGCGAAGAAGATCGCGCTCTACATGGTTGTGGTCTTCGTGCTGTACACGATCATCACGTCTCCCGAGCGGGCTGCCGACCTCGTCCAAGTAGGCTTCGAAGGTATTTCGAGCGCAGCCGAGGGCGTCGGAGACTTCATGTCCGAGCTCGTGAAGTAGGAGAACCTCATGATCCGCCACCTGGTCCTGTTCAAGCTGAACGACGGCGTCGAGCGGGACGATCCGCGGGTCCTCGCGGGCGAGAAGGCGTTCAGGGAGCTCGGCGGGAAGATCCCCGAGCTGGAGTTCTGGGAGTGCGCCTGGAACATCACGGACCGGCCGATCGCCTACGACTTCGCCATCAACTCCGCGGTCGCCGACGAGGACGCGCTCAAGCGGTACGTCGAGCACCCGGAGCACCAGGCGGCGGCCGGGCAGTGGCGCGCGTTCGCCACTTGGGTGATCGCCGACTACCCCTTCTGATTCATTCGGACATCCGGTCCCGCAGGCCCCTCCCTTTCAGGAGAGGGGCTTTTCGGCATGTTTAAACCAAAACGTGCCCAACACGACTCCATGCGGTGCTTGCACACAGTGGACATGTCTTGTGATGCTATGACCGCTTTTGACGGATGAGTTGACCGTAGTTGACCGCAAAGGGGTGGCGACACCGTGCCGGCCAGTACAGCGCCTCAAGTCCCGCCCCAGAACGTCCAGACGGACGACATCCAGACCGAGACGCCCGACCCCACCACGCCCGCCAGGACGCGGGGCGCGGACACCCGGGCCCTCACCCAGGTGCTCTTCGGGCGGCTCAAGGACCTCGAACCGGGGACCCCGGAGCACCACAGGGTGCGCACGGCCCTGATCGAGGCGAACCTGCCACTCGTGCGGTACGCGGCGGCCCGCTTCCGCAGCCGCAACGAGCCGATGGAGGACGTCGTCCAGGTCGGCACCATCGGCCTGATCAACGCCATCGACCGCTTCGACCCGGAACGCGGCGTCCAGTTCCCCACCTTCGCCATGCCCACCGTGGTCGGGGAGATCAAGCGCTACTTCCGGGACAACGTGCGGACCGTGCACGTCCCGCGCCGGCTGCACGAGCTCTGGGTGCAGGTCACCGGCGCGACGGAGGACCTGACGACCGCTCACGGGCGCTCGCCGACCACCGCCGAGATCGCCGAGCGGCTGAAGATCTCCGAGGACGAGGTGCTCGCCTGCATCGAGGCGGGCCGCTCCTACCACGCGACCTCGCTGGAGGCGGCCCAGGAAGGCGACGGGCTGCCCGGCCTGCTGGACCGGCTCGGCTACGAGGACCCGGCGCTCGCCGGGGTCGAACACCGCGACCTCGTACGGCATCTGCTCGTCCAGCTGCCCGAGCGCGAACAGCGCATCCTGCTGCTGCGCTACTACAACAACCTGACCCAGTCTCAGATCAGCGCCGAACTGGGAGTCTCCCAGATGCACGTGTCAAGGCTTCTGGCCAGAAGTTTCGCTCGACTGAGGTCCGCAAACAGGATCGAGGCGTAACCAGAACGGGTAGACCCCGAACGGGCCTGTTCCGGAGGCGTAAAAGCCGCACACCCCCTGTTTCCTGCGCAGTTTCGCCGCTGACTTGTCGACAAGTCACTACAGCGTGTTGCCGACATGTGACATTCTGCTGGAACCGCGTTTGCCGCAGCCCCACCTCCGGTATTCAGGTGGAGGCTGCGTTCCTCCGATGGTCGTGGCCACCGCGACCGTCCGCGACCTCAAGGGGGTGGCATGTCCGCAGAACAGGGCAGCTCGAAGGTGCTCACGCTCACGAAGAGCGTGCCGGCACCTGCCGTGCTCACCAGCTCGCCGGAAGCCATCGACACCCGCACCCTGTCCCGCTCCCTGTTCCTGCGGCTAGCCGCGCTGGGTCCCGCCTCGGGCCCCGACGGAACGGACAGCCCGGAGCGGGCCTATGTGCGGGACACACTCATCGAGCTCAACCTCCCGCTCGTGCGGTACGCGGCGGCACGGTTCCGGAGCCGTAACGAACCGATGGAGGACATCGTCCAGGTCGGGACGATCGGCCTGATCAAGGCGATCGACCGCTTCGACTGCGAACGCGGCGTGGAGTTCCCCACGTTCGCGATGCCGACCGTCGTGGGGGAGATCAAGCGCTTCTTCCGCGACACCTCGTGGTCGGTGCGGGTGCCGCGTCGGCTCCAGGAGCTGCGGCTCGCCCTCACCAAGACCAGTGACGAGCTCGCCCAGAAGCTCGACCGTTCGCCGACGGTGCCGGAGCTGGCCAAGGCGCTCGGGGTCTCCGAGGAGGACGTCGTCGACGGCCTGGCCGTGGGCAACGCCTACACCGCCTCCTCGCTGGACTCCCCGTCGCCCGAGGACGACGGCGGCGAGGGCTCGCTGGCGGACCGCCTGGGATACGAGGACACGGCGCTGGAAGGCGTGGAGTACCGCGAGTCCCTGAAGCCGCTGCTGGCCAAGCTCGCCCCGCGCGAGCGGCAGATCATCATGCTGCGCTTCTTCGCCAACATGACGCAGTCGCAGATCGGCGAGGAGGTCGGCATCTCGCAGATGCACGTCTCCCGGCTGCTGACCCGGACGCTCACCCAGCTCAGGGAAGGCCTCATCGCCGACTGATCCGCCCGGCCGGACCCCTCCGGACGGCGGGGCGACCGCCCGTCCGACCGGACCCCTCCGGACGGCGGGGCGACCGCCCGTCCGACCGGACCCCTCCGGACGGCGGGGCGACCGCCCGTCCGACCGGCGACCCGACCACTCCACCGTCCGGTCGGTCCCACCAGGGCCCGGTCGGCACTGATCGTGTCGGACAGGCCCGCGCGGGGCCGCACAGCACGGCTCACCGGCCGCCGGGGCACCGAGACCGCCCGCCCCGGCGGCCTCGCCGCGTCCGGGCACCGTGCGGGAAACGCAGACGCTCCCGGAGGCCGGCGGGCGGCGCGGGAGCGTCTGTGAAGGCGGCGTGCACGCTCAGGTGGACGCCGGGCAGGCCCTGGGACCCCGGAGAGGGGCGGCGGGCCCGCAGTGAAGGGGACGGAGGGGCCGGGTCAGCCGAGCGCGAGCCAGGCGACCGCACCGAGGACGACGATGACCGCGACGACGGCCACGATCACCCCGGTCTTCGAGCCTGACGAGGTCGCTGCGGGCTGCGGCCCGCGCTGCGGCTCGCCCTCGTCGACAAACGCGCGGAACATCTGCGTGCTGCCCGCCGGGTCGTGAGTGCCCTCGGGGCCCGGCTGCGGGGCGTGGGGGTTGTGTGCCATGGTCCAGGACCCTAGCGAACTCGGCACGCCCGCCCAACCCCCGGGCCGGGAAGGGGCGATGCCCCTCCTGGGCGTACACGCCGTCTTCACCCCTCCGCCGGAGCGCTCCGCACCGCCTCCACGCGCCCTCCGCGCGCCCGCTCCGACCCCTCGGCCTGTGGCGAGGAACACATCCGGCGTCGGCCACCCGCTGTGCGCTGCGGCCTTGACCCGGGGCCTACACAGGCTTTTGCGTTCCTTTACTTCTGCAAGGCACTTTTCGTTTGCCTGCGGCAACCAACCGCTTCTATCGTTGCCCTAAGCAACAAGATGACCTCGTGAGATGTCTGGAGGGCCGGTGGCAGCACGGAGCCAGTACGAAGAACTGGCCCGGCAGCTCAGCGCCGTCGGAGCCGTCAAACGGGGCCTCCTCCGCATCCTGCCCGCCGAGTGTCCCGGTGGCTCGGCCACCGTGCTGACGCTGCTGGCCAAGTACGGCGAGATGCGGATCACCCAGCTTGCCGAACTCCTGGCCGTGAACATGTCGGTGACCAGCCGTCATGTGGCCCACACGGCGGAGAACGGCTGGATCGAGCGCTCTCCGGACCCGGCGGACAAGCGGTCCCGCATCCTGCGGCTGACCCCCGCCGGAGAGGAAGTGCTCGCCGAACTGAACCGGCGGACGACCGAAATATTCGCCCACAACCTCGACGACTGGTCCGACGAAGAAGTCGGACAGCTCAACACGTTGTTGTCCCGCCTGCGCGACAGCTTCTCCTGCCGCGGCACCGGAGGGTGTACCCCCGGAAGGCACAGCGGCGACTGCCGCTCGGGGCTCTCGGACGATTCGCACACCCGTACACCCCTGTAACAGAAGCAAAGACAAGGAATGTAATGGCTACGACCACACCATCCGGTGTGCGGGGCGGCCACGCCAAGCACGGGGCTGCGGAAGCCCCCTCTGGCACGCCGATGACACACCGGCAGATCATGGAAGCGCTGACCGGGCTGCTGCTCGGCATGTTCGTCGCGATCCTGTCGTCGACGGTCGTCTCCAACGCCCTGCCCGAGATCATTTCCGACCTCGGCGGCGGTCAGAGCGCCTACACCTGGGTCGTCACGGCCTCGCTGCTGGCCATGACCGCCACCACCCCGCTCTGGGGCAAGCTCGCGGACCTCTTCAGCAAGAAGCTGCTGGTCCAGATCGCGCTGATCATCTACGTGGCCGGCTCCATAGTCGCCGGTCTCTCGACCAGCAGCGGCATGCTGATCGTCTGCCGCGTGGTGCAGGGCATCGGCGTCGGCGGTCTCTCCGCCCTCGCCCAGATCGTGATGGCCGCGATGATCTCCCCGCGCGAGCGCGGGCGCTACAGCGGCTACCTCGGCGCGGTCTTCGCCGTCGCCACCGTGGGCGGCCCGCTGCTCGGCGGTGTCATCACCGACACCAGCTGGATGGGCTGGCGCTGGTGCTTCTACGTGGGTGTGCCGTTCGCGGTCATCGCCCTGATCGTGCTCCAGAAGACCCTGAAGCTTCCCGTGATCAAGCGCGAGGGCGTCAAGATCGACTGGTCCGGCGCGTTCTTCATCAGCGCCGCTGTCTCGCTGCTGCTGCTCTGGGTCACCTTCGCGGGTGACAAGTACGACTGGATCTCCTGGCAGACCTGGACGATGCTGGGCGGCACCGTCGTCCTCGTCGCGCTGTTCCTCTTCATCGAGTCCAAGGCCCGCGAGCCGATCATCCCGCTGCGCCTCTTCCGCAACCGCACCATCACGCTGGCCTCCGTGGCCTCGCTGTTCGTCGGTATCGGGATGTTCGCGGGCACCGTCTTCTTCAGCCAGTACTTCCAGCTGGCGCGGGACAAGTCGCCGACGATGTCCGGCGTCATGACCATCCCGATGATCGCGGGGCTCTTCCTCTCCTCGACGATCTCCGGCCAGATCATCACCAAGACGGGCCGCTGGAAGGCCTGGCTGGTCAGCGGTGGCTTCCTGCTCACCGCCGGCCTCGGGCTGCTGGGCACCATCCGGTACGACACCGAGTACTGGCAGATCGCGGTCTTCATGCTCGTCATGGGTCTCGGCATCGGCATGATGATGCAGAACCTGGTGCTCGCCACGCAGAACCAGGTGGCTCCCGCCGACCTGGGCGCGGCCAGCTCCGTGGTGACGTTCTTCCGTTCCCTCGGTGGTGCGATCGGCGTCTCGGCGCTGGGCGCCGTCCTGGGCAACCGTGTCACCCACTACGTGAAGGAAGGCATCGCCGACCTCGGCCCCGAGGGCGCCGCCTTCGGCCACGGCGGTACCGGCGGCGGTGGCATCCCCGACCTGGACACGCTCCCCGCGCCGCTCCGTACGGTCATGGAGGTCGCCTACGGCCACGGTGTCGCCGACGTCTTCCTGTACGCCGCGCCCGCCGCGCTGGTGGCCTTCCTCCTGACGCTCTTCATCAAGGAGGTCGCGCTGAAGACCAAGGCCGGCAACGACGCCCCCGAGACCTCGGCCGCCACGGAGGCCGTCGAGGCCACCACCGGCACAGCACCCGCCGCCGGGGCCACGGCCGGGACCACCGCGGTCGACACCCTGGAGCGGACGGCCGTCACGAAGGAGCCGACCATTCAGGGAACCCCCGTCCGCGGTGTGGTGCGGGGCGCCGAGGGCGCACCCGTCGCCCGTGCCGCCGTCACACTGATCTCGCTGGGCGGCCGGCAGCTGGGGCGCTCCGTCGCCCAGGCCGACGGCGGCTACGTCCTGGACGCGCCGGGCTCCGGCAGCTACGTCCTGATCGCCTCCGCCGACGGCTACCAGCCGCAGGCGTCCACCGTGGTCGTCGGCGAGGAGCCGCTGGCCTACGACATCCTGCTCGCCGGTACGAGCGGTCTCTCCGGGACCGTGCGGAACGCCGAGGCCGGCACCCCGGTCCAGGGCGCCATGGTCGTGGTGACCGATGTACGCGGCGACGTACTGGCCACGGGTGTGTCGAGCGACGCGGGCGAGTTCACCTTCGGTGAGCTCATCCCCGGCTCGGTGACCGTCGCCGTCACGGCCGCGGGCTTCCGTCCGCTGGCCCTGCCGGTGGAGGTCGGCGGCCAGGGTGTCACCCGGGTCGACGTGGCCCTGCGGTCCGGTGCGCTCGTGCGGGGTGTCGTGAGGGCCGGCTCCGGCCGGGCACCGCTGAACGACGCCCGCGTCACGCTGATCGACGCGGCGGGCAACGTGGTCGCCACCTCGACGACCGGGGAGGACGGGGCGTACGCCTTCACCGACCTGGACGCCGGTGAGTACTCCGTGATCGCTACCGGCTACCCGCCGGTGGCCGGCGCGCTGACCGTGACCGGCGGCGGCGTCGACGGTCACGACATCGAGCTCGCCCACCCGGGCGAGTAAGAACCCACCGGAAGATTCACAAAGACCCCTGGCGGTACAGCACTTCGAGCGGAGAGGCTGTGGCCGCCGGCGGAAATGGGCCCCGTGGCGGGAACGGCAGGCAGGGGACGGCCTGCCGATCCCGCCCGGGGCCCGACTCATTGAGTCACGCTTCATGAGTGATTGAGCAAGGAGAGAACACGGGATGGGACTTCGCGCACAGGTACGTACGCGGGACGGCTGGGCGGTCCAGCACGCGGTCGTGACCGTGACCGACATGACGGGCACCCAGGTGCTCCGGGCCGACGCCGACGAGAACGGGGCGGTCCGCACCGACGATCACCTCCAGGCCGGCGCCTACACGGTGATCGTCACGGCGGTCGGTTACGCACCCGCCGCGTCCACCGCGCTCGTCACGGCCAGCGGCCGGGTCGAAGCCGGCACCGTGGTGCTCACCCGGCAGGGCGGAGTGGAACTCCCGCCCCCCGGCACCTGGTCGCTCGACCCGGTGCACTCCTCGGTGGCCGCCGTCGCCCAGCACCTGGGGATCTCCAGCGTGCACGGCAGGTTCACCGACTTCGGCGGCCGGATCGAGATCGCCGAGGACGTCCAGAACTCCCGGGTGGAAGCCTTCATCGCCTCCACCAGCATCGACACCGGCAACGGCATGCGGGACAAGCACCTGCGCTCGGCGGACTTCCTGGACGTGGAGGTGTACCCGGAGATCACCTACCGGTCCCGGGCGCTGACTCCGGCGGGCCCCGACCGCTGGACGGTGCACGGCCTGCTCACGATGCACGGCGTCTCCCGCGAGGTCGACCTCGACCTCAGCTACCTGGGCACGGGACCCGACCCGTGGGGCGGGGTCCGTGCGGCCTTCCACGCCACGGCGGAGCTGCGCCGCGACGACTTCGCGATGAACTACAACCAGGTCGTGCAGGCCGGTATCTCCGCGATCGGCACGACCCTGCGCGTGGAGCTCGACATCCAGGCCGTGCAGGGCGACTCCGTCCAGGCCTGAGGACTCCGCGAAGCCCTAGGGTTGGCCGTATGGCACCCAACATCGCGACCAACACCGCCGTGGAGCTCGGGGAACTGCTGGACTTCGTGCGGCCCAGGCACCGGGCGATCCTGCTGACCACCCGGTCCGACGGCCGCCCCCAGGGCTCCCCGCTCACCTGCGGCGTCGACGACGCGGGCAGGATCGTCGTCTCGACCTACCCCGAACGGGCCAAGACCCGAAACGCCAAGCGGGACGAGCGGGTGAGCGTCATCGTCCTGTCGGACGAGTGGAACGGGCCCTGGGTCCAGATCGACGGCTCGGCCGAGGTGATCGACTCACCGGAATCGGTCGAGCCCCTCGTCGAGTACTTCCGCAACATCTCCGGCGAGCACCCCGACTGGGACGAGTACCGGGCGGCGATGATCAAGCAGGGCAAGTCCCTCATCCGGATCACCCCGGAGCGCTGGAGCCCCGTCGCCACCGGCGGCTTCCCCGCCCGCCTCGCGGACGGCGGCTGACCACCCGCATGCGCCCGCCCCACCCCGCCCCGCTGGCGCGGGCCCGTCTGCTCACCTCCCCCTCCGTGGGCCCGGCCGTGGTCCGCGAGCTGGAGAGGATCACGGACCGGCCCGCGGAACCCGCGTACGCGAGCGCGCCCGACGGGCCGTTCGTGTACGTGGGGGGCGCGCTGCCCGAAGCACTGCGGAACCCCGGGCTGCTGTGGTTCCACAGCGTCAACGCCGGTACGGACGCGCTGCTCGCCGCCGGGCCCTGGCCCGAAGGGGCCCTGCTGACGCGGACGGTGGGACGGATGGGCGAGCGGATCGCCCAGTACGTGCTGGCCTGGGCCCTCTCCGAGTGCCAGTCCGTCCCCGAGCACACCGCCCAGCACGCGAGGGCCGAGTGGCGCCGCCTCCCCTCCGAACTCGTCGCGGGACGGACCGCCGTCGTCCACGGCACCGGACGCATCGGTTCCGCCGTCGCCGGTCTCCTGCGGGCGTGCGCCGTGCGCACGGTGGGCGTATGCCGCACGCCCCGTGCGGTGCCGCCCGGCTTCGACCGGGTGGTCCGGGCCGGCTCTGACGAGGAGTCCGCAGCCCTGGCGGACGCCCGGTGGGTGGTGTCCGCCCTGCCGCTGACCGCGGCCACCGAGCGCTACTTCGACGCCGCCCGGTTCAGCGCGATGCGCGGCGCCACCTTCATCAACGTCGGCCGGGGCGCGACCGTGGACATGGCCGCGCTGGAGGCCGCGCTGCACGGCGGCACGGTGCGCGGGGCCGTCCTCGACGTGCTGCCCGACGAACCGGCGGGCCCGGGCGACCCCGCATGGCGGCTGCCGCGCACGGTGATCACCTCGCACTCGGCGGGCATCACGGCCGAGGAGGACGTCGTCGGGGACTTCGCGGCCTGCTGGGCGGACGTGGCCAGGGGCCGGACGCCCGCACTGGCCGTGGACACCGGCCGCGGCTACTGATCCGGGACCGTACGGCCCGTCGGAGGCCCGGAGCGCGCGGGGCCCGTCGGAGGCCCGGAGCGCGCGGGGCCCATCGGAGGCCCGGAGCGCGGGCCGTCCGGCGCGCCGGAGCGCACCGGGCAGGTCCACCATGCGCGCCGGTCGGGTTCCGCTACGCGCGCCGTCCCGCCCCGGAGCGCGCGCCAGGCGGGTGCGCCCTGCGCGCCGGGCGCCGGAGCGCGCGCCGGGGGCCGCTACGCGCGCCGGTCCGCCGTCGCCGTCGCGCGGGTGGCCTCGATGCCCGCGATCAGCAGGTCCAGCGCGTAGACGAAGTCCCGCTCGCGCATCTCCTCCACCGTGTCACCGCCCCGCGCGTCCATCAGGTCCTCCGAGGGCCGCATGACCTGGTTGAGCTCCGGGTGCGCGCGGATCGTGCCCATCGCCCGCTCGAAGTACTCGTCCTGGGTGAGCCCCGCCTCCACGGTGCGCTGCACGAAGTGGCCCTCGGTGCTGCCGAATCCGTAGACGAACTGGAAGACGGCGGCCATCGCCCCCGTCTGCCGCTCCAGGGGCAGGCCCGTGGCCCGGATGACGTCCTGGACGGCGTACGAGAACAGCATCGAGTGCGGCCCGATGTTCAGGAAGCTGCCGATGAGCGCCGACACCCAGGGATGGCCGACCAGCATCTTCCGGTAGTCGGTGGCCAGTTCGCGCAGCCGGTCCTGCCAGTCGCCGGCCTCGGGCGCTGCCGGGATCTCGCCGAAGACGGTGTCCAGGGCGAGTTCCAGCAGGTCGTCCTTGGTGTCGACGTACCAGTAGAGGGACATCGCCGTGACATCCAGCTCCGCGGCGAGGCGGCGCATGGAGAACTTCGCCAGGCCGTCGGCGTCCAGCAGCCGCACGCTCGCCGCGGTGATCCTGTCGCGGTCGAGGCCGGCCGGCTGGTCCGTCCTCCGGGTGCGCGAGGGGGTCCGCCGGTCCAGCCACACGCTGACCCGCGCAGGGTTCCTCACACGGTCTGCCCCGGACCCCATGACACACGCTCCTCGTCTTGCGGGGCACTCCTCGCGTATCCGTGCCCCCCGTCCGATGCTATGCCCGCGCCCCGGGCTCCTGATCCGCCTCGGCGCGCTCCGCCCTCCTCAGCAGGGCAGCCGCCAGCAGCCCGCCGGCCAGGACCGCGACGGCGCCGACCAGCTGGCTGGCCTCCAGGCCGGAGGCGAAGGCGTCCGTGATCCGCTCCCGGTCGGCCGGACCGTCCGCCGCGCCGAGCACGGCCGGCAGCGAGGCGGTGCCGACGGCGCCCGGTACGAGCGCGGCGAACCGCGAGTTGAGTACGGCGCCGAGGACGGCGACCCCCAGCCCGTTGCCGAACTCGGCGAGCGTGCCGTTCACCCCGGCTCCCACTCCCGCCTTCTCCCGGGGGATGGCGCTCATGATCGCGTTGGCCATCGCGGGCATGGCGAGCGCGACGCCCGCTCCCATGACGACCAGGCCGAGCAGCATTCCGCCGTATCCCCGGCCGCCCAGCAGCGCGATCGCGGCGAGGCCCGCGGCCAGCAGGCTCATCCCGGTGGCGATAGTGGCGGGCGTGCCCGTCCGCCCGACGATCCGGGCGCCGATTCCCGTGAGGTTGAGCGCGACGACGGTCAGGGCGAGCGGCGCGGTGCGCAGTCCGGCCTCCAGCGGCTCGTAGCCGAGCACGAACTGAAGATGCTGGGTGAGCAGGAAGAGTGAACCGGTCATCCCGAAGGCGACGAGGATCGCACCCGCGACCGCGCCGGTGAACCGCTGGTTGCGGAAGAAGTGCATGTCCAGCATCGGGTGGGGAACGTGCAGCTCCCACAGGACGAACCCGGTGAGCACCGCGACCCCCGCGAAGGCCGTCAGCAGGACCTGGCCGGAGCCCCAGCCGTGCTCAGGGCCGGAGATGATCGCGTACACCACGGCGGCCATGCCGATGGTGGAGAGCAGCGCCCCGAACAGGTCGGGGCGGTCACCGCTGGGGTTCCTGGACTCCGGGACGAGCCGGACGACGGCGATCAGGCCGACGACCGCGACCGGGATGTTGATCAGGAAGATCGCACCCCACCAGAAGTGGTCGAGCATCGCGCCGCCGAGCAGCGGACCGGCGGCGAAGCCCAGGGAGTTGACGGTGGACCAGATCCCGATCGCCTTCACGCGCTCGGTGTCGTCGAAGATCTGGACCACCACGGACAGCGTGGTCGTGATCAGCAGCGCGCCTCCGACGCCCATGCCCGCGCGGGCGGCGATCAGCTGCCCCGAGGACTGCGAGAGTCCGGCCGCGAGCGAACCGACGCCGAACACCACGAGGCCCGCGACCAGCATCTTCTTGCGGCCGTAGCGGTCCGACGCGCTGCCCGCGGTGAGCAGCAGGCCCGCCTGGACGAGGGAGTACGCGTTGATCATCCACTGCACATCGGCGGTGGAGGCGTCGAGTTCGGCGGTGAGCGAGGGGATCGCGACGTTCAGGACGGTGTTGTCGAGCAGCACGGTGAGCTGGGCGAGACAGATGACTCCGAGGATCAGCCAGCGCTGCGCATGGCCGCCCCCGGGGGCGAGGTCCTTCTGCTCGGCGGCGGTCGCGGTCATGCGGGCTCCTGGTTCCAGTGCGCTTGTACGGTGTACAGGACTGTTCCCGTACACCGTATGGCACTTCCTGTACGCCGTACAACATCTTTGAAGCGGCGCCGGCACCGGGCACGGCAGAGGGCGGTGGTCCGGGGTTCGCCCCGGGCCACCGCCCTCTCGTCGCCGTGGGACGACGTCCGCTCCCTACGCGGCGCTCGTCGGCTGGGTGAGGTCGTAGAAGGTCGCGCTCCCGACCGTGACCTCCTTGAAGTTCTCCTCCACCCACGAGGAGATCTGGGACGAGGTGCCCTCGCCGCCCATCCCGCCGCCCATGCCGCCGGAGATGAAGTAGTGGATCTTCTCCTCCTCCACGTACTTCTTGAACTGCGCGAGCGTCGGGGACGGGTCGCTGCCGTTGAATCCGCCGATCGCCATCACGGGGTCACCCGTGGCGAGCTGGTAACTCGCGGCGTTCTGCGAACCGATGGCCGCCGCGGCCCAGGTGTAGGCGTCGGCGTTCTGCTTCAAGAGGGTCTTGGCCTCGGAGTCGACGGAGGCGCCGTTGAGCAGACCGCCCATGCCTCCGCCGCCGCCCATGCCTCCGCCGCCGCCCATGCCGCCTTCGCCCGTGCCGCCGCCGGGCATACCGCCCTGCTTGCCGCCCGGGGCCTGGCCCTGACCGCCGCCCGGGGCCTGGCCCTGGCCGGGTGTCCCGCCGCCGGGGAAGCCACCGCCCTGGGAGTTGCCCGGCGCCTGGCCGCCGCCCTGCTGCGTGCCCTGGCCGGGAGGCTGCATGCCGCCGCCGGGGCCACCCTCCCTACCGCCACCACCGCCGGGACCGCCCATGCCCCCGCTCGACGGCCCCGCTGTGACGATCGAACCCTGGTGCCCGGTGTTCAGCGTGCTGACCGTGTACGCCGCCGGCCCGGCCAGCGAGGCCGCGAGGCCCAGCCCCAGCACTCCGAGCGCCAGCGCGCGCCCCAGCCGTGCGGCGAGCAGCAGCCCCGCCGCGGCCAGCAGACCGCCGATCAGGACGGCCCAGCGCAGCCAGGGGAAGTAGTCGGGCGTGCGCCCCAGCAGGACGTACGACCAGACAGCCGTCACCGCGACGGTCGCGCCGAGCGTGGCACCCGCCCACCACGTGGCCCGCTCCTCCCACAGGACCGTGGCACCCATGCCCACCAGCGCCGCGATGTAAGGCGCCAGCGCCACCGTGTAGTACTGGTGGAAGATGCCGGCCATGAAGCTGAAGACGAGCGCCGTCATCAGCAGCGAACCGCCCCAGGCGAGGAACGCCGCGCGGGCCGTGTCGGTCCGCTTGGCCCGCCGGGTCAGCCAGACCGCGGCGACCAGCAGGATCAGCGCGGCGGGCAGCAGCCACGAGATCTGGCTGCCGATCTCGGAATTGAACATCCGGCCGATGCCGGTCTCACCCCAGCCGCCGCCCTGGCCACCGCCTCCGCCGACGCTGCCGGTCTCCTCGCCGTTGATCCGGCCGAGTCCGTTGTATCCGAAGGTGAGTTCCAGGAAGGAGTTGTTCTGCGAGCCACCGATGTACGGGCGCGAGGAGGCGGGCCACAGCTCGACGATCGCGACCCACCAGCCACCGGAGACGATCATCGCCAGCGCGGCCAGGCCGATCTGCCCGAACCTCTTCCGCACGGAGACCGGCGCGAACACCGCGTACAGCACGGCGAGCGGCGGCAGGATCAGGAACGCCTGGAGGGTCTTCGAGAGGAACGCGAGGCCCACCGCGACGCCCGCCCAGACCAGCCACTTCGTACGGCCGCCCTCCAGGGCGCGCAGCACGCAGTACACGGTGACGGTCATCAGGAGCGCGAGCAGCGCGTCCGGGTTGTTGAAGCGGAACATCAGCGCGGCGACCGGGGTCAGCGCGAAGACCGCCGTCGTGATGAGCCCTGCGGCGGCGCTGAAGCGGCGGCGCACGGACGCGTACAGGACGCCCGCCGTGGCGACGCCCATGAGCACCTGGGGCGCGAGGATCGCCCAGGAGCTCAGGCCGAACATCCGCACCGACAGGGCCATCGGCCAGAGCGTGGCCGGGGGCTTGTCGACGGTGATCGCGTTCGCGGAGTCCAGCGAGCCGAAGAAGAAGGCCTTCCAGCTCTGGCTGCCGGCCTGGACGGCCGCGGAGTAGAAGGAGTTGGCATAACCGGAGGCGCTCAGATTCCACAGGTACGCGAGCGCGATGACCAGCAGCATGCCGAGGAAGGCGGGCCGCGCCCACCGCGGGTCCTCGGGCCTGCCCCTCAGGACGCGCCGCAGCGGCGGCTCCCGGCGGCCCGCGGCGTGCGCGGGCGGGGCCGGGGGCGGGGCCTGGAGAGGGTCGGAGTGCGTGGCGGCGGTCATCGGACGTTCCTCAGTTCGTGTGCGGAACCCTTGCGGGCGTCCCGGTGGTCGGAGCGCCGGTCGGGGAAGACCCAGGCGCGGAAGAGCAGGAACCGCAGCACCGTCGCCGCGAGGTTGGCCGCGATCAGCACGGCGAGCTCGGTGCCGTGCGAAGCCGCTCCGGACGCCGTGCCCAGCGCGGCGAGCGAGCCGCTGGTGAGGGCCAGGCCGATCGCGAAGACGACGAGCCCCTGGGCCTGGTGGCGCACCGCGCCGCCCCGGCCGCGTACCCCGAAGGTGAGCCTCCGGTTCGCCGCCGTGTTGGCGACGGCGGAGACCAGGAGGGCCGCGCCGTTGGCGATCTGAGGGCCGGCTCCGAGCCGGAAGAGGGAGTACAGGGCGAGGTAGACCAGGGTCGAGAGCGCGCCCACGACGCAGAAGCCGACCAGCTGCCTGGCGAGTCCGCGCGGCACCCCGGGCACGGCCCGGTCGCGCGGGTCGTCCCCGAAGGGCCGCGCCAGCCGGTCGAGCGGCAGCGCCCCGGTGGCCAGGGCCCTGCCCACCCGCCAGACGCCCTTGAGGTCGTCGGTCGCGGTCCTCACGATGTGCACGGTGGAGTCGGGGTCGTCGACCCAGTCGACCGGCACCTCGTGGATGCGCAGTCCGGCACGCTCGGCGAGCACCAGCATCTCGGTGTCGAAGAACCAGCCGGTGTCCTCGACCATCGGCAGCAGGCGCTGCGCGACCTCGCGCCGTATGGCCTTGAAGCCGCACTGGGCGTCGCTGAACCGGGCGGACAGCGAGGAGCGCAGGATGAGGTTGTAGGCCCGCGAGATGAACTCCCGCTTCGATCCCCGCACCACCCGCGAACTCCGGGCCAGGCGCGAGCCGATGGCCAGGTCCGAGTGGCCCGAGATCAGCGGGGCGACCAGCGGCAGAAGCGCGTTGAGGTCGGTCGAGAGGTCGACGTCCATGTAGGCGAGGACCGGGGAGTCCGAGTGGGACCAGACGGTCCGCAGGGCCCGCCCCCGGCCCTTCTCCTCCAGCCGGTACGAACGCACCTCGGGGATCAGGGCCGCGAGCCGGGCCGCGACCTCGGGCGTCCGGTCGGTGCTCGCGTTGTCCGCGACGGTGATCCGGAAGCCGTAGGGGAACATGCGCGCCAGGTGGTCGTGCAGGCGCAGTACACACGTTTCGAGGTCCTTCTCCTCGTTGTAGACGGGGACCACCACGTCGAGTACGGGAGCGCCGGCAGCGCCGACCGCTGCGGCCAGGAGATGTTCCCGGGCCGGCAGGGTGCTCCAAGGAGTGTCGGTTCGCATGACACAGACACTCGCCAACCCCGCTGTCACATCCGTGTGCTGAGCCTGTGGTCCGTCTGTGAGTGCGCGGCGTGGGCACCCCCGAGGCTGTTTTCCCAGGTCACAGGGGTGCCATGGGCAACATTCCCCCAGCTTCCGAAGGCGTCGGCACGGCTGTCCGCCGGCTCTTCCACGGCCTCGCCCCCGTAGACCGCGTCCGCGGGCAGATGGACGGCGAACACCGTGTTGCCGGGAACCGAACGCACCTCGGCCAGTCCGCCGTGGGCGGTGACGACCGCCTGCACGATGGCGAGGCCGAGCCCCGTCGATCCGGCGTGCCGGGAGCGCGAGGCGTCGCCGCGGGCGAACCGCTCGAAGACACGCGGCTGAAGCTCGGGCGGAATGCCCGGCCCGTTGTCCTGGACCTCCAGGGTCACCCAGGGCACCTCCCGCCGCGCCTGGCGCAGCCGGACCGTGACGGTGGTCCCGGGCGGTGTGTGCGTACGGGCGTTGGCCAGGAGGTTGACCAGCACCTGCTGGATCCGGGTGGCGTCCGCCCGTACCGTCGTGGGCACTTCGGGCAGTTCGAGCCGCCAGTGGTGGGTCGCCCCGGACGCTCCGTCGGGGGCGCGGTCGGGGGCGCGGTCGGGGGCGCGGTCGGGGGCGCGGTCGGGGGCGCGGTCGGGGGCGCGGTCGGGGGCGCGGTCCGCGACCCGGGCGTCGCTCACCGCGTCGATGACCAGAGGTGAGAGATCGGTGCTCTCGTACGAGAGCGGCCGTCCGGCGTCGAGCCGGGCCAGGAGCAGCAGATCCTCGACCATGCCCGTCATCCGCTCCGCCTCGGACTCGATGCGCCCCAGGGCGTGCCGGGTGTCGGGGCCGGCGTTCTCCCGTCCGCGCCGGGTCAGTTCGGCGTATCCACGGATCGAGGCCAGCGGCGTACGCAGCTCATGGCTGGCGTCCGCGACGAACTGCCGGACGCGCATCTCGCTCTTCTGCCGCGCGTCCAGGGCCGAACCGACATGGCCCAGCATCCTGTTGAGGGCCGCGCCGACCTGGCCGACCTCCGTGCGCGGATCGGCCTCGGTGTCGGGGACCCGCTCGAAGAGGGCGACCTCACCGCTGTGCAGGGGGAGTTCGGAGACCCGGGTCGCGGTTGCGGCCACCCTGCGCAGCGGACGCAGGGCGACACCGACCATCGCGGCACCGGCGATCCCGGCGGCGATGAGCCCGGCCGCCGTCACACAGACCTCCACGAGGATCAGGGTGTTGAGGGCTCCGGTCACCTCGGCGGTGGGGATGCCGACGAGGAACGTCGTGCCGTTGCCGGCCGAGACCGCCTCCACGCGGTAGCCGCCCAGTCCGGGCAGCTCGACGTCGCGCGCCCCGCCGTCCACCGTGGCCCCGGCCGACTCCAGGGCACTCTCCTGGGCGTCGGTCAGGGACTCCGCGCTCTGCCGGGCACCCGGCCCGCCGTCCTTGAGGTACTTCGACTCGGTGACGGCACCGTCCACGGCGACGGCACCGACCGTCTTGAACGGCTGGCCGCCCATGCCGATGAAGTCCAGCGGATCGTCGTCCCTGAGGGCGCCGGGGGCGAGCCCGGCCTCGGCCGGAGCCCCGATCTTCGCCCTCATGGCGATGTCGTGGAGCTGGTTGTCCAGCTTCCCGTACATGTACTCGTGGAAGGCGATGGCGGTGACCGAACCGATCACGGCCGCGACCACCGCGATGAGCGTCACCGCGTACACGACGAGCCGGGTCCGCAACGTCCAGGGGCGGCGCGTGCTCCTCCCGCTCACGGAGTCACTCACCCGGCTTGATGAGATACCCCGCCCCGCGCCGGGTGTGGATCATCGGGGAGCGCCCCGCGTCGATCTTCTTGCGCAGGTAGGAGATGTACAGCTCGACGACGTTGGCCTGGCCGCCGAAGTCGTAGTTCCAGACCCGGTCGAGTATCTGCGCCTTGCTCAGCACCCGGCGCGGGTTGCGCATCAGGAAGCGAAGCAGCTCGAACTCGGTCGCCGTGAGGTGGATCGAGTCGTCGCCCCGGCTCACCTCGTGGCTGTCCTCGTCGAGCACCAGGTCACCGACGACCAGCGTCGACTCGCTGCGCACCGAGGCCGTGCCGGAGCGGCGGATCAGCCCGCGCAGCCGTGCCACGACCTCCTCCAGGCTGAACGGCTTGGTGACGTAGTCGTCGCCGCCCGCCGTGAGCCCGGCGATCCGGTCCTCCACGGAGTCCCGCGCGGTCAGGAACAGCACCGGCACATCGGAGAGCTCGCGCCGCAGCCTGCCGAGCACGGCGAGCCCGTCCATGTCGGGGAGCATCACGTCGAGGACCACCGCGTCCGGGCGGAAGTCCCGCGCCGTACGGAGCGCGCCGGCACCGTCCCCGGCGCTGCGCACCTCCCACCCCTCGTACCGCAGGGCCATGGAGAGCAGCTCGGCGAGCGGAGCCTCGTCGTCCACGACCAGGACGCGCACGGGGTTGCGGTCCGGCCTGAGCAGTTCGGTGCGCCCCTGGGGCGAGGTCATCGTCATGGCTCAACCCTGTGAGACGGCCGTGAGAGAGGCCTTTCCCTTACCTGTGAATTTCCTGAGAAACGCCCTTCTCCGGCGTCTCACCCCACCCGGAACAGCTCACTCGCGTTCCCGTGGCAGACCGCCCGCAGCCACGCGTCGCCCAGCCCCAGCCGCTCCAGGGCGCGCAGCTGGTGGACGTACGGGTACGGAATGTTCGGGAAGTCCGTACCGAGGAGAATCCGGTCCCCCAGATCCGCGAGTCGCCCGCGCTCACCGGCCGGGAACGGTGCGAGGTCCTCGGTGAAGTCCGTGAAGGCCATGGTCGTGTCGAGGCGCACGCCGGGGTACGCCTCCGCCAGCGCCAGGAACTCCGCGTACTCCGGCATCCCCATGTGCGCCACCACGAGCCGCAGCCGGGGATGCCGGGACAGCAGCCGGGCGATCGGCTCCGGCCCCGTGTGGGCGCCCGGCGCCGGACCGGAACCGCAGTGCGTCACCACGGGGACCCCGGCCTCGGCCAGCAGCCCCCACACGGGGTCCAGAAGCGGATCGTTCGGGTCGTACGCCCCCACCTGGAGGTGCGCCTTGAAGACGCGCGCCCCCGCCTCGACGGCCTCGCGCACATACGCCTGGGCGCCCTCCTCCGGGAAGAAGGTCGCGGTGTGCAGACAGTCCGGCACCCGGTCCGCGAACCCGGCCGCCCAGCCGTTCAGCCACGCGGCCATGCCGGGCTTGTGCGGATAGATCATCGAGGTGAACCGGAGCACGCCGAACGAACGCAGCAGGGCGAGCCGGTCGTCCTCGTCCTTCCGGTAGGCGATCGGCCACTCCATGCCGGTCAGCGGGCCCACCGAGTCGAAGTACGCCCACACCTTGCTGAGCACCCGCTCCGGCATGAAGTGCGTGTGCACGTCGATGATCCCGGGCAGCCCGATCCCTTTCCAGAACCGCACGACATCGTCGCGGTCGCGGTCGTCGCCGCTCATCCACCCCTCCTGCCTCGTGGTCCGGGAACGCTCCCGGCGGTCCGGGCGACGATCTCAGAACAGCCCGTCCTGCACGCCACCGGCCCCCACGGCCGCGACCGGCACGCTGATCCCCTCCCGCGCCCCGGCGGCCACCAGGTCCCAGCCGGTGATGAGCCGGGTGTCCAGCACGACGACCTCGCCGTCCACCGTCTCCAGGTGCAGATCGGGCCCGGCCGCCGCCACCAGCCGCCCGGACACCACCCCCGTGTCGGCCAGCCCGGTCACCACCCGCGCCGCCGGACGCGCGTCGTCGAGCCCGAACACCCCGGCGTGGTCGACCGCGTGGAAGGGCAGCCGCTCCAGCGCCTCCGGCCATCCGGCCCCCTCCAGGGCCGCGGCCCGCCCGTACAGCCCCTCGATCTCGGCGGCCCTTTCCGCCGCCCCGGGCAGCTCCGCCCGCACCGCCCGCTTGCGCGCGTACGGGATGCGGTCGGGCACCCCGAGCGCCGAGCGCAGCAGCTCCTCCGTGCGCCGCGCGGCCATCAGCGGACCACGCCCCAGCCAGCTGAACACCACGGCCCCCTGCTCCCGCAGCCGCGCCGCGTCCCGGGCCTCGCCGGTGATCCCGACCTTGACCATCCCCGGACCGAACCAGGCCAGATAGACGCGGTACGTGCGCGGGTCGTCGGCGATCGTGTCGGCGGCCACCGAGTGCGCCCGGTCCAGCCGCGCGCACTCCGCGCACCGCGCCCCCGTGCTCCGCACCGGCACCACGGCCCCCACCGGACACGCGTTGCCGCGCGCCCCCACGCAGTGCCGCTCCCCCTCCGCGCGGAACCCGAGCTCCGTCCCGTACGCCAGCACGCTCACCCGTCCCCGCCCGGCGCCCTCGCTCCGCGCCCACCTCAGCACGGGCCCGTCCTGCGGCCAGCTCAGCCCGGCGCACCTCCAGCCACCCATGTCGTTCTCCTCCGCGGATGTCAGCGGCGGGGGCCCGCCGTTCGCGCGGATGGACGGTGGTCCGTGATCGCGCTCTGTCCCGGCCAGCGTAGAACTCCAGCATTTCTAGAGTGAAATTCTAGAAAAGCCATCCAATTCAGCGCACCACAGGTCCACACTGACCCCGTGTCCTTACCGGAGATCACCCTGTCGCTCACGCCGAGGCAGGCGGCCGACGGCGCTGTCGTCACCGTTCCCCTGCCGACCGGCGACGCCCGTATCCGCATCCCGCCGACGACGGACGGCGATCTCGTCCGGGCCCAGGTCGACGGCGTGGAGGTGATCCTGCGCATCCGGGTCTCCGGGCCGTCGAACGCCGTCAGATGGCTGGCCGTGCTCGGAGTCGCCGCCGCGTTCGTGGCCGCGGTGGTACTGCTCAACGGGGTCGACGACGCGAGCAGCGACGTGGCCACCCCGTCGTCGGGCTCGTCGGCGTACGCGTCCGAAGACCCGTTCAGCGAAGACCCGTACACCGAGGACCCGTACACCGAGGACCCGTACACGGAGGAGCCTTCCGCCGAGGTGACCGACGACACGGAGGACCCGTACACCGAAGACCCGTACACCGAGGACCCGTACGACACCGGGGCCGAGGAGCCCGACCCCTACGAGTCCGGGACCTGCCTCAACGGCACGCTGCCCGACTCCACGACCGCGCAGGAGGTCAGTGGCGTCGACGAGGTCTCCTGCTCGGCCTCCGACGCCCACTACCAGGTGATCCAGACGATCCCCGGCACCTCGGACATGAGCAGCTGCAATTCCAACTCCCGTACGCAGTACGCGTTCTCGTACCGCTACACCCTCAACGGCGCGACCCTCAACGAATACGTGTACTGCCTGGTCGGCCTCGGCTCGTACGCACGCTGACGCGTCCGGGAGCGCTGCCGCGCGGCGATTCCTGCCTGAAGTACTCAGACACGGTCGAGTACATGAGCTCCGGCCCGCCGCGCGGCCGGCCGGAATGCTTTGACCCATGCGAACACGACTTCGAAACGCCGCCCACCAGCCGTGGGCGATCCTGGTGACCGCCCTCACGACGCTCGCGCTGTGGGCCGTCTGGCTGGGCTGGGACCAGCACCGCGACACGCACCCCGACGGCTCCACCACGGGTCCGTACGAGGCATGGCAGGTGATCGGACTCGTGCTGACCCTGCTGGTCCCGCTGTACTGGGCGGCGTCCCGGCAGAACATCGCGGGCTCCGTGCTGGGCATCACGGCCGGCCTGGGCCTCGCCTCCTTCTACGACTGGTCGGACGACGCCAGCGGTCTCTTCGCCGTCGGCGTGGTCATGCTCATGGTGGCGAGCCTCGTCACGACCACCGGCGTCTCCGTCGGCGTCGCCGCCGTGAAGCGACGGTAGAAGGACGGGGCGCGTGACGGGCTCACCACCAGGCCCGCCGGCACGGCACCGGCTCACCACCAGGCCCGCCGGCACGGCACGGGAGCTAAAATCCGGTCCATGGCTCTGACCATGAACGACATGGACCGGTTCAAGGCATCCATGCCCCGCCTGGAAGCCATCGCCTACCGCCTCCTCGGCTCCGCGAGCGACGCCGAGGACGCCGTGCAGGACACGTTCCTGCGCTGGCAGGCCGCCGACATCGACCGCATCGAGGTCCCCGAGGCCTGGCTGACGAAGGTCCTCACGAACCTCTGCCTCAACCAGCTCACCTCGGCCCGCGCCCGGCGCGAGAGCTACGTGGGCCAGTGGCTGCCCGAGCCGCTGCTGGAGGGCGACCCGATGCTCGGCCCCGCCGACACCGCCGAGCAGCGCGAATCCGTCTCGTACGCGGTCCTCACCCTCATGGAGCGGCTCTCCCCCAACGAGCGGGTGGTGTACGTGCTGCGGGAGGCCTTCGACTACCCGCACCGCCAGATCGCGGAGATCCTCGACATCACCGACGCCTCCAGCCAGCAGATCCTCCACCGCGCCAAGAAGCACGTCACCGAGGGGAAGGCCCGCACCGAGATCGACGAGGCCGCTGCCCGGCGGATCGTCGAGGAGTTCCTCGCGGCGGCCACCAGCGGCCGGACCGAGCCGCTCGTACGGCTGCTCACCGCGGACGCCATCGCGATCGGCGACGGCGGCGGGAAGGTCCCTGCCCGCGCCAAGGCGTTCGAGGGCGCACGCGCGGTCGCCACGTTCATGCGCGGCCTGTTCAAGCCGAGCAAGGCCAAGCGCGCCCTCACCGGCGGCCCCGCCGACATGTACGCCACGACCGCCAACGGCGCCCCCGCCGTGGTGGCCGTCGTCGACGGCAGGGTCATCGGCATCGTCTGCCTGGAGGTCACCGCCGACGGCATCTCCGCGTTCCGCAGCCAGGTCAATCCCGACAAGCTCGAACGCGCGACCGCGCTGTGGGCAGCGTCGGAACACGGAGAACCCCTGCTCAGCGCCTTCTGACGACTGCGCGACGTGCCCGTGTGACCTGCTTCACATCCCGTACCTGTCAGGAATCGGCGGGCTGCCCGGTTCAAGGGGCACAACCGCGCGAGACAGGAGCAGGGACATGCCGCACCGCATCATCGTCCTCGGAGCCGGATACACCGGAGCCATCGCCGCAGGCCGCCTCGCCAGGCGGCTGCACAGCGACGACGTCTCCATCACCCTCGTCAACGCAGAGCCCGACTTCGTCGAGCGGGTCAGGATGCACCAACTGGCGGTCGGCCAGGACCTCGTGCCCCGGCCCTTCAGCGAGATGTTCGCGGGCACCGGCGTCGAGCTGCGGCTCGCGAAGGTCACCGGTATCGACGCCGACCGCAGGACGGTCGCCGTCGACGGCACGGACGGCGCCGAGGTCCTGGAGTACGACAGCCTCGTGTACGCCCTCGGCAGCGGCTGGAACGCACAGGGCGTCCCCGGCACCGAGGAGCACGCCCACGAGATCGCCGGCCGCCCCGGAGCACTCCGGCTGCGCGAGCGCCTGGCCGGTCTGGACGCCGGGCAGACCGTGCTCGTCGTCGGCGGCGGCCTCACCGGCCTCGAGGCCGCGACCGAGATCGCCGAGGCCCGCCCGGACCTCGACATCGCCCTCGCCGCCCGCGGCGGACTCGGCGACTGGCTCTCGCCCAAGGGCCGCGCGCACGTGCGGAAGGTCTTCGGCAAGCTCGGCATCACCGCGCACGAGCACACCGAGGTCACCCGCGTCGAGCCCGACCACGTCACCACCGCCGACGGCACATCGCTCCCGGCCGCGGTCACCCTGTGGACCACTGGCTTCGCGGTCCACCCGATCGCGGAGGCCACCACCCTGGAGGTCTCCGGGACGGGCAGGATCGTGGTCGACTCGACCATGCGCTCGGTCTCGCACCCCGACGTCTACGCCATCGGCGACGCGGCCCTGGCCATGGGCCCCGGCGACAAGCCCCTGCGGATGTCGTGCGCCTCGGGCGTCCCCGCCGCCTGGCAGGCCGCCGACGCCCTCGCGGCACGCCTGACCACGGGGAAGACCCCCACCACAGCGCCCCGCTACTTCAACCAGTGCATCTCGCTGGGCCGCAGGGAGGGCCTGATCCAGTACGTCACGGCCGACGACCGCGCCGTCCGGGCAGCCCTGACAGGCCGGCTCGCCGCCGTCTACAAGGAACTGATCTGCAAGGGCGCGGCCTGGAGCGTCGCCAACCCCCTGCTCGGCCTCCCGGCCCGCCGCCGCCGGATCGCACAGGACCAGCCCCGCGAGACCACCCCCGCGGAGGCGGCGGCCTGACCGTGCGGGCCTCCACCCATGAGGACCGGCAACGCGGCCCCGGTACCCGGCAGATGGGCTGCCACCCGGGCCGGGGCCTCGGTGCCCCGCCCGAGCACGGCCGAACGGGCCACCCGGTCCGGGCCGGACACCGCCGCGCACTCGGACCGGACGCGGCCGAGCGCGCGGCCTCCGGCCTGATGTGCACTCGGCCTGGCGCGATCCGGGGTCTCCCTCTGTACGGACGGCCGCTAAGGTCGCGGCATGGGGGGACTGGACGTCAAACTGCGGCTGAAGCCGTGCAAGTGGTGCAAGCGGCCGATCAAGCAGGGCCGCTGGTGGCGCCCGAAGCGGTACTGCAACCGATGGCACCAGGTGAAGTACCGGGTCGTGGACCTGGTCAACAACGTGCTGGACGGTCTCTAGGCGCTCAGCCCTACGGTCTCTCGGCACCCCGGCCTTCTGATCCGTATCGCCGGATGTGACCGCGGGGTGGCGGTGGTCGAGCCGAACCTCCCGACCGCCGGCCATGAGCCCCTGGTCACCGGAGACCGCGGACTCATAGTCTCCGGGCCATGGAATGGACAGCGTTGGTTGCCACAGTGGTGGGTGCGGTCATCGGAGTGGGCAGCACGCTCGCTACCGACCGCGTGCGTTGGCGCCGGGACACGGGCGAGCACGACAGAGAGACCCTGCGCACGGTCTCCGCCCAATTCCTGGAGGCCCTGACCGAGGCGCGCGATGCGATAAGCGATGCCAGCCGCTCGGGGCACTTGCCTCCGGATGAGCGGGCCGAGCTCGCTCGCGCCAGCACCCTGGCGCACGGTGTGCACGCGAAGCAGTACCAACTGGAGCTGCTGGCCGCGCCGGACGTGGCCCAGTCCGCCAGGGACACCGCCCACCAGTTACTCCTTTACCGAGACACGGTGGTCGCCGGACATGTGCGTGATGATCCCGAGTGCGCACAAGTACGGCGCGACTTCCGGGAGGCGCGCCAGAAGCTCATGACCGCCATGCGTTCTTCCCTGAGCCGCCCCTGAGCACCTTCGACCCCGCGCCTGGCGAGCCGCCCGACGCGATGGGCGGCACCGGCTGCCACGGCTGCTGTACGTCGCTGCTGCACGCCGCCGCTGTACGGACAACGCGAGAGGCCCCCAGGATGTCTCCTGGGGGCCTCTCGCCTGCTGTGCACTCGGCAGGATTCGAACCTGCAACCTTCTGATCCGTAGTCAGATGCTCTATCCGTTAAGCTACGAGTGCGTGTTCCTCGGCCTGGGCCTCGGTCCCGCCCCCCGGGTTTTTCTCCCCGGTCGGCGTTGCGAGAACAACATTACATGACCTGCGCCGTGACGCGAAATCCATTAGCCATACGACCCCTGACCTGCGAAAACACACCTCAGGCGCTGGTTTCCCGCCCCCTGGGACGACCGAAGCCCCGTGCCGGGGGCACGGGGCTTCGGGATCTTGCGGAGGCGGAGGGATTTGAACCCTCGATGGGCTTTAAGACCCAAACCGCATTAGCAGTGCGGCGCCATAGACCGGACTAGGCGACGCCTCCAGCACACCTCGCGCGAGCGCGAGTGGTGCGTGCAGATGATGACACAGACGAGCGTGCTGTCACCAATCGCCGCCCACGGTACTAGGCAGGTGGGCGGCGAGGCAAAGCGCCCTGCGGCGGGCCGCGCGAACGCCGGCGGCCACGTGAACGGCCGGCGGGCCGCGCACACGGACGGGCCCCGCGAGCGGCCCGCCGTTCCGGTCGGCCCTCCATGAGTTGCGCAACGTGCGGGCGCAAGGAGCGTTAGAGAAGGCGAGGGCTCCGCCCTCGGTCCGTCACCCCGTGTGCCCGGCGCGCGTGCTCCCCCGACGCGTACCGGAGCAGACCGGCGTGCCCCAAGGCGCGCCAGAACAACAGGAGCCCCGCATGCTGCGCCGTCTCACCCTCACCGCCGTCGCGTCCCTCGCCGCGCTGTCCGCCGTCGCGCCCGCCGCCACGGCCGCGGCCCCCCTCGTACCGCTGCCTCCCCTCCCCCTGCTCCAGGGCGACTGGCCGACGGCGCAGGACACGCGGACCAAGCTGACCGTGACGGTCTCGGAGTCGGGCAACCCGGCGGCCGACGGCACCTTCGAGCTGGAGTGCGGACCGGCGGGCGGCAGCCACCCTGCCGCGCAGCGCGCCTGCGACCTGCTGGACGAGGCCGCGGAGTCGGGTGACAACCCCTTCGTGGCGACGGACCGCAACGCCATGTGCACCCAGCAGGCCGGCGGACCGGCCGCCGCCCTGGTCCAGGGCACCTGGCAGGGGGAGACCGTCGACGCGCGGTTCAGCCGGGCCAACGGCTGCGAGATCTCGCGCTGGAACAAGCTCGTGCCGGTGCTCCCCTCCGCGAGGTAGCCGGTCCGGCCATCCGCCAGGCAGCCGGTCCGGCCATCCGCGAGGCAGCCGGTCCGACTCCGCCGTGTAGCCGGTTCGGCGGGGCGTGCGCCGGGACTTCGGTCTGGCCCGGACGGCGCGTACGGGGGCGCATACGGATTTGCCCCAGGTACGTACCTGCCGGGTTCCAGGCGTAGTTCGGGCATTTCCAGGCATACGCCTGAATGCATCGGCGCACGTCACAGGGGGCGCTCGCGGTCACAGCACGGGCCACCGGCGTACACCGTGTGCACAGAACCTTGGTGAGAGCTCCCCCTCATCCGCCGCCCGACATGCGCTCCCTGCCTTTAGACTCCTCCAGTGACAGCCTGAGGCCCGAGGGGCAGGATGGGGCCCGCTGTCGGCAAGGTGGGTATTCAGGGAGGAAGCGTCTCGTGAGCAGCAGGCCATCCCGAGGCGCTGCTCGCCTCGCAGCCATACTCGACGCCCTTCCGGACGGGCTCCTGCTCGTCAACTGCAACGGCACGGTCGTCAACGCCAACACCATCGCCCTCGAAATGTTCGAGACCCCGGGCACCGCGCTCGTGGGCCGCGGGCTGCTGGATCTGCTCCCGGAGTTCGACTCCAGGCTGATCCCGGGGTCGATGCGCAGGCCGGACGCTGCGGACGAGCAGGGCAGGACCAAGCCGACGCGGATGACCGCGCGCCGTACCGACGGCACCGAGTATCCCGTCGAGGTCACCAGCGCGGCCCTGGACAGCGGCCAGGCCGGGTACAACGACATCCACTCCAGCTACACCGGCGACGAGCTGCTGATGCTCGTCGTACGGGATCTCTCCGGCACCGTCGACACCGAGGCCGAGCTGGCCCGTTCGCAGCGGCAGACCGAGATGATCCTGCGGGCCGCCTCCGAGGGCGTCGTCGGCACGGACACGGAGGGCCGGGTCGTCCTGGTGAACCCCGCCGCCGCCCAGATCCTCGGCTTCCGGGCCAGCGACCTCGGCGGCAAGGAGCTCCACCCGCTGATCCTGCACTCGCGTGCGGAGGGCGAGCCGTTCCCGTACGAGGAGTCCCCGCTCGCCGACACCCTGAAGTCCGGCCGCAAGCACCGGGTGCGGGGACAGGTGCTCTGGTCCAAGAGCGGTGCCCAGGTGCCGGTCGACCTGACGACCGCGCCGGTACGCGACGGGGACCAGCTGGTCGGCGCCGTCATGACGTTCACCGACCGCAGGCCCTACGAGGAACTGACCGAGCAGCACACCGGCGAGGTCTCCCGGCTGACCGAACGCCACGCCGCGGAGATCGCCGAGCTCACCGAGGCCCACCGCGCCGAGGTCACCCGGCTCACCGAGAAGCACGCGGCCGAGACGGCCGACCGCACCGAGCGGTACGCCTCCGAGCTGGAGGAGAAGACGGAGCGCCTCGCCGATCTCGGCGAGCGGCACGCCCAGCTGACCGCCGTTCTCGGCGAGTCCCTGCGCGGGCCGCTGGAGGAGCTGCGCGGCGAACTCTCGACCCTCGCGGCCGACCCGGCCGGCCAGCTGTGGCCCGAGGCCAACCAGATCCTGCACCACCTCGCCGCGGGCTACGCGCGTATGACGACGCTCGTCGACAACGTCCTCAGCTACCAGCGCCTGGACAGCGGGAGCGAGGAGCTCGTCAAACACCCGGTGCTGCTCGACTCGGTGGTGACCGCCGGTATCGACGGCGCGGTCGAGCTGATCGGTCCCGGCCGCGCCCAGTTCGCGGTGCACGCGCCGCCGATCGAGGCCGAGGTCGACGCGGGACGGCTGATCACGGCGCTCGCCCATCTCGTCGCCGACGTCGCCGGTGTCGACTCGACCGGCAAGGCCCGGCTGATGCCGGGCGGCGGTTACGTCGACTCGACGGTCGTGGTGGCCGCCGCGCAGCGGGGTGACGTCGTGCGCATCGAGGTGCGCGGGCCCTTCGCCGGGGGTGACCCGGTGCATGTGCCGATCGTGCGCGGGATCGTACGGGCGCACGGCGGGGTGCTCCAGACCCACGAGATGCCGGGCATGAGCGGCAGCGCGTACGTCCTGGAGGTGCCGATCGGTACGGGTTCCGGGACGATCGCTCCGGTGCCCGTGCCGGAGGCCGTACCCGAGCCGGCGCCGGAGACGGTGGCCGAGTCGGCCGCCGCGCCGGTGGCCGGGGAACCCGTCGTGCCGGTGGCCGAGGAGCCCGTCGTGCCGGAGGCCGCGCCCCAGCCCGCGCAGGGCGGCCGGCGCAGGGCGCGCAGGGCGTCGACGGACGCGTTCCTGGACAGCCCCCTGGACCCGGCCTCGGCGGCCGGGGACACCGCGGCGGCGGAGCCGACCGGGCGTCGCAGGGCTCGCAGGGAGACCCCGGCACCCCAGGAACCGCAGCAGGAGCAGCAGCGCGAGCTGGAGCTGACCCCGCCTCAGCGCGGCGAGGGGTCGGGCCGCAGGCGCGGCAGGCCCAGCCCCGCCGAGACGGGCGCCCCGGCCGACCAGCCCCGGCAGGCCCTGGCGCTTCCCGCGGCGGGCCAGGCCCCCTCCGAGGGTTCGGTCGTCACGGCGGCCGAGGGTGCGCAGGGCGGCGGCCGTCCCCAGCGCGGGCAGACGGTGCCGCCCCAGGGCGTGCCGCAGAACGCCGCGCGGACCGGGCGTCAGGGCGGCGGCCAGCCCGCGCTGCCCGCGCTCGCCTCGTCCGAGGCCCAGGCGGAGCAGCCGGGGCAGGAGCAGCCGGCTCAGCAGCCCGGCGGCCGGCGCGCCCGCCGGGCCCTGGCCGCGGCGCAGGAGCGCGCAGCGGCGGCCGAGAACACCGGGCCCCGTACGGCGTTCGCGCTGCCGCCCGCCGCCGCCGACCGGATTCCGCCGGTGGCCCCGGGGTCGCCCGTCGTGGCCCCGTCCCCCGACACGCCTCCGGTCCCGGGCTCGCCCGTCGTGGCCCCGTCCCCCGTCACGCCTCCGGTCCCGGGCACCGCCCAGCAGGCCGCGCCTGGCCCCCAGCACGTCCCGGCGAGTCCTCAGCAGATCCCGACGGGTCCTCAGCACCTCGCGCCCGAGGGCGGTCCCCGGCATCACGCGGCCGATGACGGTTCGCTGCCCGAGCGCCACGACGCCGTGCGGACCGCGCCGGACGCGGACCACACTCCGCCGCAGCCGCACCCTCTGCCGTCCGGCCGCCGCAGGGGACGGCCCGCCGACGTACCGGAGCCGCAGGCCGGGCCGGGGCACCCCGTGCCCGGGCAGCCGCTGCCCGCGGTTCCTCCGCAGCCCGACTGGGCGCAGTCGGGCACCTCGGGGCAGGGTCTGGCCGCGCTGGTGCACGAGGACGACGTGGCTCCGGACGAGTCCTGGGCGGGCCCCGGCAGCACCACGCACACCACGGGCACGGCCGCCCCCGCCGGCCCCTCCGGTCCCGTACCGACGCCGGACGCGCACCCGGCCGACGCCGACGTGCCCTCCCCCGCACCGGACGCGCGGCGCCAGCCGCTGCCGGCCGAGGCGCCGATGCCCGCGTCCTCGGACTCGACCCAGGGCCGTGCCTTCAGCGTCCGGACACTGGGGCAGGGCGTGCCCTTCGCGCAGCACCTCGCACATCAGCAGAACCAGACGCTCGGCGGTGCCGGGCGGCGCCGTAAGCTCGCCGCCCCGCCGGAGGCCGAGCGTCAGACCCCTGCCGCGGCGGCTCCCGTACCGCCGCAGCCCGTCACGGGTCCTGTCCCGCCGCAGCCCGGTGGCACCCAGGGGAGCACCGTGCAGGGCTCCGGCTCGGGCCGGCTGATGTCCGCTCCCGCGTCCGAGGGGCGCTCGTACGCCATAGGAGCGCCCGACGAGGGCGCGGAGGGTCCGGAGCCGCTGGACGGCCCCGGTGGTGCCGTCGAGGTCGCCAACCGTCCGCAGCCGCAGCCCGTCGACGACGAACTGCCCCCGGAGCCCCTGGACAACCCGCGCAGGCTGCTCGTCTGGCCCGCCCCCGACGTCTCCACCCAGCAGGCGCTGAGCGACCGCGGCTACCGTCCGGTGATCGTGCACTCGCGCGAGGAGGTCGACGCCCAGATCGCGGCGTTCCCCGCCGCCCTGTTCGTGGACCCGCTGACCGGGCCGATCACCCGTACGGCGCTGCAGTCGCTGCGTCAGGCCGCGGTGGCGGCCGAGGTCCCGGTGCTCGTGACGGCGGGTCTGGGGCAGGCGACCCGGGAAGCGGCGTACGGCGCCGACCCGGCCGTGCTCCTCAAGGCGCTCGCTCCGCGCGACAGCGACCAGCATCCGCCACGGGTCCTCGTGATCGAGGAGCACGAGGAGATCGCGCTGGCCCTCACCGAGACGCTGGAGCGGCGCGGCATGCAGGTCGCACGGGCTTCCGGCGACACGGAGGCCGTCGATCTCGCGACGCGGATGCGGCCGAACCTGGTCGTGATGGACCTGATGCAGGTGCGCCGCCGCCGCGCCGGGATCATCGACTGGCTGCGTGCGAACGGCGCGCTGAACCACACTCCGCTGGTCGTCTACACCTCGGCCGGGATGGAGGAGTCGGACCTTCCCATGCTCGCCTCGGGCGAAACGGTGCTCTTCCTCGCCGAGCGCTCGACGAGCGACGAGGTGCAGTCCCGGATCGTGGATCTCCTGGCGAAGATAGGGACGAACTGACGGCAGGACGTCACCGGACGCCTTCGACAAGGGCGGTACGGGCTCTTCGCGTACGACGAGCGCGGTACGGGCTCTTCGCGTACGACGAGCGCGGTACGGGCTCTTCCGACACGACGAGCGCGGACGGGCTCTTCCGACACGACGAGCGCGGACGGGCTCTTCCGACACGACGAGGGCGGTACGGGAAGATCCGTACCGCCCTCGTCGTGTGCGGCGCCCGAAAGCGCCCGGTTCAGAGCTGGGTGACGTCGAGCTCGCCGTCCGCGTACTGCTTGCGGATCACCTTCTTGTCGAACTTGCCCACGCTCGTCTTCGGCACGGCGGGGACGATCGTCCAGCGCTCGGGCAGCTGCCACTTGGCGACGGACTGGGCGAGGAAGGTCCTCAGCGCGCCGTAGTCGGCGGTGGCACCCTCCTTGAGCACGACGGTCGCGAGGGGGCGCTCGCCCCACTTCTCGTCGGGGACGGCCACAACCGCGGCCTCGGCCACATCGGGGTGCGCCATGATCGCGTTCTCCAGGTCGACGCTGGAGATCCACTCGCCGCCGGACTTGATGACGTCCTTGGCCCGGTCGGTGAGCGTGAGGAAACCGTCGGGGCTGATGACACCGACGTCGCCGGTCTTCAGCCAGCCGTCCTCGCTGAACTTGTCCTCGGGGCGCAGCTCCCCACCGTCCGCGCCGCCGTAGTACGCGGCGGCGATCCAGGGGCCCCGGACCTCCAGCTCACCCGCGGACTCGCCGTCCCACGGCAGGTGTTCGCCTCCGGGGCCGGCCAGCCGCGCCTCGACACCGGCCGGGAAACGGCCCTGGGTGACGCGGTAGGGCCACTCCTCCTCGGCGGTCAGTCCGGCGGGCGGGTTGGACATCGTGCCGAGCGGCGAGGTCTCCGTCATGCCCCAGGCGTGGCAGAGGCGGACACCCAGCTTGTCGTACGCCTCCATCAGGGAGGGCGGACACGCGGCGCCGCCGATGGTGACGTTGGCCATCGAGGTGAGGTCGCGCGGCTTGGCGGTGACCTCGGCGAGCAGCCCCTGCCAGATGGTGGGGACGGCGGCGGCGTGGGTCGGGCGCTCCCGCTCGATCATGTCGGCGAGCGGGGCGGGCTGGAGGAAGCGGTCGGGCATCAGCATGTTGATGCCGGTCATGAACGTCGCGTGGGGCAGCCCCCAGGCGTTCACATGGAACTGGGGCACGACGACCAGGGTCGTGTCCTTGTCGGTCAGCGCCATCGACTCGGCCATGTTGACCTGCATGGAGTGCAGATAGATCGAGCGGTGGGAGTAGACGACGCCCTTGGGGTCGCCCGTGGTCCCGGAGGTGTAGCACATGGCCGCCGCCTGGCGTTCGTCCAGCTCGGGCCAGTCGTAGGAGGTGGGGCGGCCCGCGATCAGCTCCTCGTACTCGTGCACCCGGGGCGCGACGCCTTCGAGCGCGGAGCGGTCGCCGGGGCCGGCCACCACCACGTGCTCGATGGAGGGGAGGTGGGGGAGCAGCGGCGCGAGCAGCGGCAGCAGCGAACCGTTGACGAGGACGACCTTGTCGTCGGCGTGGCCGACGATCCAGATCAGCTGCTCGGCGGGGAGCCGCAGATTGAGCGTGTGCAGCACGGCGCCCATGGAGGGGATCGCCAGATACGCCTCGACGTGCTCAGCGTTGTTCCACATGAGGGTGGCGACCCTCTGATCGCCGTCGATCCCCAGCTCGTCGTGCAGGGCGTGCGCGAGTTGAGCGGCACGCCTGCCGATCTCCGCGAAGGTTCGCCGGTGCGGCTCCGGTTCGCCGGTCCAGGTCGTCACCTGCGACTTCCCGTGGATGGTCATCCCATGGTTCAGGATGCGGGTCACAGTCAGCGGTACGTCCTGCATGGTGCTCAGCACGGCGTCCTCCCGGTGGGCGCTACGTGGCAGTAAGGGTGCGCTGATTCTGCTCACATACCACGCGGTATGTCACTACTTCCGGGAGTACGAATCAGCGTCGGCCGCCAGAAACCGGGCTTCGGAGCGGCCTTCGAAGAGCCACTGAAGGGCTGCGGAGGGCTCGGAACGGGCGTCACCGGGCGCCGGGGGGGCATCATCGGGCGCCGTGGGGCGTCTTGGGGGGCGTCATGCGCGTCTCAGCGGACCGGGCTGAGCTCCGGGTCCTCGCGGAGTTTCCCGAGCGCCCGCGACACGGCGCTCTTCACCGTACCGACGGAGACCCCCAGCACCTCGGCCGTCTGCGCCTCGCTGAGGTCCTCGTAATACCTCAGGACGACCATGGCGCGCTGGCGGTCGGGGAGCTTGAGCACGGCCCGCCACATCGCGTCGTGCAGCGTCTGCTGCTCTGCGGGATCGGGCGCCGGCGCGGCCTCTTTCTCCGGCAGCTCCTCGCAGGCGAACTCGTCGACCTTGCGCTTGCGCCACTGGGAGGTGCGGGTGTTCACCAGGGCGCGGCGGACGTATCCGTCCAGGGCCCGGTGGTCCTCGATCCGCTCCCAGGCGACGTACGTCTTGGTGAGAGCGGTCTGCAGCAGATCCTCGGCATCGCTCGGATTCGCGGTGAGGGAGCGGGCGGTACGCAGCAGCACGGGCCCCCGCGCCCGTACGTACGACGAGAACGACGGATAGCGGCGGTGTCCGGCGGCAGCAGCGGCCGCCCTGGAGGCGCCGGTGCAGACTGGCGTGGTCATGGCTCCACGCTAGGAGCGGACACGGACGAGGGGATCGGCCCCAGGTCCCGAAGCCACGTCCGCCTCAGGGTGTAGGGGTGGGGCGGTCCTCACCTCCTGAAGGTGGAGGGGCGACACACCCTCCTTCAGGGTCCCCGGCCCCGGACCTCAGGGTCCGCACCTCCGGGACACCCCTCCCACCTCCTGGGTCAGGCCCCGGAGCCGGGCCCCTCATCCCCTGGGACTACTCCCGCCCGTACGGAAGTTCCCGGGCTGCCCGGCTCGGGGCGCTCGGCCCCGGGCACCCCGGGCTGTCCACCTCCGCACGGAAGCGGCCCGTGTGCCGGCGACGGGACTCCCGCCGGCGCACGGGCCAACCCCCTCAGGTCACCAGAGCGGCGAGAAGGTCACCGAGTAGATGCGGGTCGACTGGTCGATCACTGTGAAGGCCGAGCCGTTCACCTGGGCCGAATTGCTGTGGTTCGACGCGCCGAAGCCGACGGCCTGCTGCTGCGACGTGGATGAATTGCCGGAGTTGTTCCCACCGACACCGCCGGACCCGATGGTCGCCACCGCCGCGTTCGATCCGTCGTTGGCGAACGAACCGTTGTCCGCCACCGCGATCCCTCCGAACAGCGCGACGGTGAGAGGCAGAGCGGCAACGGCGGCGAGAGTGCGAGCGGTACGGGTACTTGCCATGTCAATTTCCTCCAGGAACCGTGAATGCGGCTTGATACGGCTGGTTCCGAAGCAGTTGGCCGACCGCCTCGGTGCTGGTCACGACGTCGCGGAAGCAGAACTGCCCAGCGCATCCCGGGCGAATCGCCCGTGATCCGCGATTCCCCCGTAGGTATGAGGAACACCTGATAAACCCCTCGGACCCGCAGAAGCGTTCCACCGGAAGCCACACGGAGCCGCCGGGTGAGGAGCCCTCAGCTTCCGGCCGAGGATTCACCGATTCAGGCCAGGAGCCGCCCAATTCCGCCCGGGGAACCGCCCAATTCCGGCCGAGGAGCCACCCGGTTCCGGCCGGGAGGGCGCCGGAACCGCCGACAGGGCCCCAGGAGGACCCCGGGAATCCCCTTCCCTTCTTCGAACGCATGTACGAAACTGAGCGTATGGCCATCACCGACCGGCAGACCGCCACCCTGGCCCTGGCGCACGCGCTCTCCGCCGCCGAGCGCGGGCTCCCCGTCTTCCCGCTGTCCGCCACCAAGCTCCCCGCCCTGCGCTCGCCCCACCACGACGAGGACCCACCCGTGCAGTGCCGGGGCGCCTGCGGGCTCCCCGGCCACGGTGTCCACGACGCCACCACCGACCCCGCCGCGATCCGCGCGCTCTTCGCCGCCGCCCCCAGGGCGACCGGGTACGGCATCGCCTGCGGGCGCGCCCCGCACCGCCTCATCGGCATCGACCTGGACATCGACACCACGCACGGCAACGACTCCGTCGCCGCCCTCCAGCACCTGGCCCTCCAGCACCTGTTCACCATCCCGGCCACCGTCACCGTGCTCACCCCGAGCGGCGGCCGGCACCTCTGGCTGACAGGGCATTCCGGCGTCCCGGTGCCCAACTCCGCCAGCCGTCTGGCGCCCGGCATCGACGTCCGCGGGGCGGGCGGCTACCTGGTCGGCCCCGGCTCGGTCACCACCCACGGCCGCTACCGGCTCGCCCCCGGCACGGCGCATCTGTCCCCCGCACCCTGCCCCCGCGCCCTCCTGCGCCTGCTCACGCCCCCACCGCGCCCGCACCGGTCCTCCGGCCGGGCCACTCCCGCCCGGCAGGGCGAAGGGCTGGTCCAGTTCGTACGGGCGGCGCATGAGGGCCAGCGCAACACCCGGCTGTTCTGGGCGGCCTGTCGCGCGTACGAACACGGCTTCGGCGACGCCCTCGCGGACGCCCTCACCGACGCGGCGCTCAGCACGGGTCTCACGGAACAGGAAGCACGCGCCGCCATCGCCTCCGCCGCCCGCCTGACCGCACCACGCCGTACACCCTGATCACGCGGGACGCTCTCCCGGCTGCACGGGGCCGCACCCGGGGCGCCCCAATGCCCATGACGACGGCCCCCGACCGTCTCCCCGGTCGGGGGCCGTTCACCTGCGGTGGGTGTGGGATTTGAACCCACGGTGACATCGCTGCCACGACGGTTTTCAAGACCGTTCCCTTAGGCCGCTCGGGCAACCCACCCCGCATCCCGCCCTGTCCGGTGTCGCCCGGTCCGGCGTGATGCGTGGAACAGCCTAGCCGGTCAGCTGTCGCCCTTGCGCTCGCCCAGGGTGAGTTCGGCCGTCGCCGTCTTGCCGTCCCGCTCGTAGGTGATCGTGACCTTGTCGCCCGGCTTGTGGGTCCAGATCTCGCCGATCAGGGTCGGTCCGCTCTCGACCGCCGTGTCGTTGAACTTGGTGATCACGTCGCCGGCCTTGAGCCCCGCCTTCGCCGCCGGGCCGTCCGGAGTGACGGCCGGGGTGCCGCCCGCGCCCTCGTCCGAGATGACGGCGCCGCCGGTCTTCTCCTCCATCGTCACCGTCGCGCCGATCACCGGGTAGACCGGCTGGCCCGTCTTGATCAGCTGCTCCGCGACGTTCTTCGCCTGGTTGACCGGGATGGCGAAGCCGAGGCCGATGGAGCCGGCCTGGGACTGGCCCGCGCCGCTGCCGCTGGTGGACTGGATGGCCGAGTTGATGCCGATGACCGCGCCGCCCGCGTCCAGCAGCGGGCCGCCGGAGTTGCCCGGGTTGATCGAGGCGTCGGTCTGGAGGGCGCTCATGTACGAGTTGTTGTTGCTCGAACCGTCGCCGGAGGCGACCGGGCGGTCCTTCGCGCTGATGATGCCGGTGGTGACCGTGTTGGAGAGGCCGAACGGCGCGCCGATCGCGATGGTCGAGTCACCCACCGCGACCTTGTCCGAGTCGCCCAGGGCCAGCGGGGTCAGTCCGTCCGGGGCGTTCTTGAGCTTCAGCACGGCCACGTCGTAACCCTGGGCCCGGCCGACCACCTCGGCGTCGTACTTCTTGCCGTTGGAGAACGTCGCGGTCAGCTGTCCGCTGTCCGCCGCGGAGGCCACCACGTGGTTGTTCGTGAGGATGTGGCCCTCCTTGTCGTACACGAAACCGGTGCCCGTGCCGCCCTCGCCGTCGCCGGACTGCGCGTCGATGGTGACCACGCTGGGCAGCGCGCTCGCCGCGACGCCCGCGACGGTGCCCGCCTCGCGCTTGAAGTCCTTGGGGCTGTTCGAGGCCGAGACCGTGGTCGACCCCGAGGAGCTGCCGTCGTTGCTGTCGGCGGCCCAGTAGCCGAGGGCTCCGCCGACGCCGCCCGCGACCAGCGCGGCCACGGCCACGGCGGCGACCAGCCCGCCGGCACGGCGCTTGCGGGGGTGCTCGGGTTCCGCGTGCGCGGGGGCTCCCCAGGCAGGCGGGCTGCCCCCGTCGGCGTACGAGGGAATGGCCGGCGGGGGCGGCGGCCAGCCGGCCGAGGCGGCCGGGGGCTGCTCCGGAGCCGGCGGCGCGTACGGGTGCTCGTCGTGGGCGTGCCCCGCGCTCTCCTGGTACGCCGGAACCTGGGCCGTCGGTGCGTCCGTGTGGGCGGCCGGAGGGGTTTCCGGGGCGGGCGGGGTGCCCTCGGGAGCGGCGGCCGGCACGGGAGGCGCGGTCGGAACAGACGGTACGGACGGAACCGCGTTGTTCTCGTTGCCCTCGTTCTCGGTGCTCACAGCTCTTTACTCCTCGGTTCCACTCGGCATTCGGCAAGAGATCCGCTGTGCACGTGTCTGCAGTCAGCTTTTCCCACAGCACGTCAGGCCACTGTAAGCAGGACCTGTGCATCCGCACACCAATCTTTACATCAGGCAAAACGGTCCTACGCAACAAGGTGTCGGCGCCCGACGCGTCGCGGTGACACCATGTCGCAGTGACCCACGCTCGCCTACCCTCCGAACAGCCTGCCATCCAGGTCATCGCCCACCGCGGGGCGTCGGACGACGCCCCCGAGCACACCCTGGCCGCGTATCGGAAGGCCATCGAGGACGGGGCGGACGCCCTGGAGTGCGATGTGCGCCTCACCGCCGACGGACAGCTCGTCTGTGTGCACGACCGCAGGGTGAACCGCACGTCGAACGGCCGCGGCGCCGTCTCCGCCCTGGAGCTGGCCGATCTCGCCGCCCTCGACTTCGGCTCCTGGAAGGACCGCGAGGAGTCCCCGGACTGGGACCCGGTCCCGGGTGAGCTCACCTCCGTACTCACGCTGGAACGCCTCCTCGAGCTGGCCCACGACGTACGGGCCACCGGCCGGCCGCTGCAGCTGGCCATCGAGACCAAGCACCCCACCCGCTGGGCCGGCCAGGTCGAGGAGCGGCTGCTCGATCTGCTCAAGCGGTTCGGCCTGGACGACCCGCCGGCCGGTGAGCCCTCGCCGGTACGCGTCATGAGCTTCTCCGCGCGCTCCCTGTACCGCGTCAGGGCGGCCGCCCCGAATCTGCCCACGGTCTTCCTGATGCAGTTCGTGTCGCCGCGGCTGCGCGACGGTCGGCTTCCCGCAGGTGCGCGGATCGCCGGCCCGGGGATGCGGATCGTACGCAATCACCCCGCGTACATCGAGCGCCTGCACCGCGCGGGCCACCGCGTGCACGTGTGGACGGTGAACGAGCCGGAGGACGTGGAACTCTGCGCACGCCTCGGAGTGGAAGCAATCATCACCAACCGCCCCAAACAGGTGCTGTCACAACTTGGCCGTTCTTAACATCAGTTACCGGGGGTGCACCGGCGCATTCGCTCCGCAATCGATCGTTACGAGTGCATCACTGACAGGGCTTTGGCCGGTTTCCGGCGCAGTCCAGGGGGGCATCCAATCCCTGGCGTGGGGCAAAGGAGGTCTCGGGGGTGGCGTTTGTGGTGGCACAGGAAGTGCCCACGTCGTCGAGCATGGCCGTACCCCATGGCCCTGCGGGCGTGGGGCGGGCACGGCGCTGTATGCGCGAGCAGCTGCGCAGCAACGGGGTGTCGGACACCGTGGTCGACGACGCTGTACTGATCCTTTCCGAGCTCCTCAGCAATGCCTGCCGGCACGGCAGACCGCTGGGGCAGCACTCGGACATGGGTGACGGCGACGTCCGCGCCGCGTGGCGCGTGGACAGAGGAGGCGACCTGACCGTCGAGGTCACGGACGGCGGAGGGCCGACCAGGCCGGTCCCGGCCACACCGTCGGTGACCGCACGTGGCGGGCGCGGTCTCAACATCATCAGCGCGCTGGCCCAGGAGTGGGGCGTGCGCGACGACACCGCGGGCGAGGTCACCGTCTGGGCCCTGGTCTCCACGGACCACGGAAGCCCGGGCTTCCCCGCCGCCGCGCCGGGACGCCCGGCACCCGCGCAGCGCGAGCGGGGCGGGCTGGAGGGACTGGGCGGACTGAGCGGATTCGGCTCGCTGGACGGGCTGGACCTCGCCGAGGCACTGGACGCGCTCGACGCCTTCGACGACGCGGGCTGAGAGCGAAACGGGCGCGGTGCGGCGGGGCGGGTCACGAGCCGCCGCGGCGTGTGTGCCCCGGCGGCGACGGGGGCGGCTAGGCTCGCGCCCGAGACCGCACTTTCGCAATCGGGAGATCGCCCACCATGGCCAAGAAGCGCCCTCAGACCAAGGCCGGGAAGCCGCAGCTCAAGGATGGTGAAATCCCGGTCGTAGGGGCTCGTGAGCCCTGTCCGTGCGGTTCGGGCCGCCGCTACAAGGCGTGCCACGGGCGCGCCGCGGCCCAGGCCGTGACCGAGCTGGTCCAGCGTCCCTTCGAGGGACTCCCCGGCGAGTGCGACTGGATCGCCCTGCGCGAGCTGGTCCCCGCCGCCACCGTCGAGCTGACGCTCAAGGGCGGCCTTCCCGAGGGCGTTCCGTCCGTGACCCTCGCGACCGTACTTCCGATGGCGTGGCCCGCGCTGCGCCGTGACGACGGCTCCGTCCTGCTCGCCCTGCAGAACGACACCTCCTCGGGCGACCTCAGCCGCGACCTCGCGGACACCCTTCAGCGCGCCTTGGAGGCGGAGCCCGGTTCGCCCGTCACCGCCCGCCGGGTACCCGCCGACGGCCCGCGGCTGCAGGATCTGCTCGACCCCGAGGGGGCGTTCGAGCCGGTCGTGCACTCCGGTTTCGAGTTCTGGGTCCCGGACGCGGAGAACGCGACACCGGAGGTGTCCGCCTCCCTGGAGCGCGCCAACGCCGCGGCCATCCCCACCACCCTGCTCTCCGGCGTGGACGCGGCCTACTGGTGCGAGACGCCCGAGAAGAACCACCTTCGCTGGGTCATGCCGCACCCCGAGGAGCAGCTCCTCGACGCCCTGGCCCGGCTGCACGCGGCGGGAACCTCCTCGCTCGGCGAGGGCACCCGTCTGGTGGGCTCGTTCCGTGCCCACGGTCTGATGGTCCCGGTCTGGGACCTGCCGAGCGGGATGGGCGCCGAGGAGTGCGAGAAGCCCGCGGCGGAGTTCGCCGAGCGGCTCGCCCAGGCCCTGGCGACGGACGCCCCCCTCACGGGCGAGGAGCGCCGTGCGCGCGGAGGGCTCACCAACCGCCAAGTGACGCTCAGCTGACAGTGACGAGACCCGGGGCGTTGTGGTGACTCCCGTCACAGCGCCCGTACTCGCCGGTAAATACCTGTCCGAATAGGCGAGATCGAATTTGCTCACGGCAGATCTCTTGTTACGGTTCTTGAAGCCCGGTCGCTGGTGCATCCCCCGTCGCCAGCGGCCGGGCGTCCTCGTTTCCGGAGCACGGTCTGCCGGGGCGCACGCCGGAGCGCGCAGAGGATCGAGGACCTGCGGCTACCACCAGGCCCCGTCCCCGCTCCAGCCTCCCGCACCCGCACCGCCAGGGCTCACGCCACCGTCGGCCCCGGTGAGCTCCCCACCTGCCGGTCCGTGCGGAGCGGCGCGCGCCCTGAGCATCAGCGATGCGAGGCCGTTCGCTTTCGGACAGAAATCCGGTCCGCGGACCGCGCCAGGTAATGCGCCACCAACGCCTCGGAAAACATTCACGCCGGCATCACCACGCGCACCATTTCCGCAATCTGCGGAAAGGTCGTCAGAAGATGCGACGTCAGCGGCTTTTGCCTCTCGGGCAATTGTGACACGCTCCTGACCGCTCACGCATTCGAGCTTCCGCCTGTTCATGCGTCACGCGCTCATGCGTCACGCGCTCAGGCGTCACGCGTTCGCGCGGAACTCGGGCGGACCCACACCCTTGCGAGTGAGCCGCCCGTTGTTCCCACGTCTTCGCGCCTGCCGCGCACCGGCGCCCGGCCCGACGGCCACGCGGCGCCCGAGCCGGCCGCCCTTCCGTACGCGAGCCGACCGCCATCCCGCACGCGATCCGTGCCACCTCAGCACGCGAGCCGTCTCGCCTCAGTACGCGAGCCGGCTGCCGCCGTCCGGAGCGCTGTTGCTCGCCTCGACGAGCGCGTCCAGGACGGACTCCACATCGGGAAGCCACGGCGCGGCATCCCCGGCCCCGGGCGCGCGCTCCCAGCGCACCTGCCCAGTACCGATCTCGGAAGGGGGCAGCACGAGATAGCCGCCCTCCCCGTGGAACCGCAGGGAGCTGGGCACCCAGTCCTTCGCGTGCAGCAGCTCACCGAGCCGCTCCAGGGTGTACGGGGCGACCAGCAGCGACCACCTGGTCGGCGTCGCCACCACGGGGCCGAGCCGCAGCCCCATTCCGTCGAGCGCGGCCAGCGCTCTGGCACCCGCCACGGCGGGCAGGCTCAGCGCGCAGGGCGCCCGGTCGCCGGTCGCCAGGACGACGGGGGCGGCGGGCCGGTTGGTCCACCACCAGCGCACCATGCGCGCGTCGGTGGTCGCCGCGAGGAGACCGGGATCGAAGGGGTGTGCGCCGGGTACGGCGCACTCGGGGTCGGGACAGGCGCAGTCACGGCCGCGTTCGCCGCGTACGCCTGTCGTCGCCAGCCCCGCTCCGGGGAGCACGGGCCATTTCCAGGCGGTGGCGCAGGTCAGCGCCGCTTCGAGCCGGGCGGAGCTTGCCTTGCGCCGGGGCCGGTGCCTGCGTCGCCTTCCGAGGATCTCGCGCATGAGCGCTCGTTCCTTTCCGTTGAACGCCGAGGTCCACATCACACCACGTGTTCGTTACACCACGTGTGCGTCTCTTCGCTGTGCGTGCTTGCTCATCGGGTTTGCGGTACGGACGAGTAGTCGGTGCCGAGCGTGAGCCGAGCAGAGCAGAGTGGAACCGAACAGAATGGAGCTGAGCCGAGTCGAACAGAGTTGAACCGAGCCGAGTCCAGTCAAAACATCGCGCGGTCGGCGTGCGCATCGCGCGTGCCGTCCCTTGTGCATCCCCGCCACTCGGGGGTGGGCAGGCGGCCGTCATCAGTGAGGACGTTCGGGCGCGCTGTCGGGTTCCTGGGCGGTCACAACTGCCCCTGGCCGTCCAGGATTACGTACCCAGCATGCCCGGGATGACGCTCCCTCCGGCATTTCACCCCGAGGGTGCCCCCTGTCGAGCACGCCCAGTCGACCGCAAATAGCCGCCCGGGGGTGCATTTTTTGGCCAAGTTAACACCGCCCCGGACACCATAAATATCGTAAGGACAATGCTGGACATCACCTTACTTGTGCGTGTAGATGTGGGTGCGTGTACATGTGGTTGCACCGATAGCGGCGCAGAACGACATGGGGGTTTGCGATGCTATTCGACACAAAGCACCGGTCGGAAAGCCGACTGCCATGAGCGCCCCACATCTTCCGAAAGTGGCTGGAATCGATCCCATGGTTCCCGTTTCAACGCACACTCCCGTGTCTCCGGAGGGTGCGCTCTCCGCGCCGGGAGCCTTCATCCAGGACCGGCTGGCGGGCTGGGTCTCCGACCTGACCACGCTGCACGAACTCACCGAGCGTCTGGCCGGAACGAGCACCCTGGACAGCGCCCTCCATGAACTCCTGAGCGCCGGAGCCGCCCTCGTCGGAGCCGGCCGCGGGTTCCTCGTCCTCGAACCCGCCGACGGCGGCGGGCCGTGCCGCACGATCGGGCTCAACCTCAGCCACGCCGAGCTCGGGCACATCGAGACGGTCCCGCGCCGCGCCACCCCGTACGGCCTCTTCCTCGACGGCCACCCGGACACCGGCGCCCCACTGTCCAGCCCCGACATCCTCGGCGACGCCGAGCTGGATCCCCGCGCCCGCGAGGTGGCCGCCCGGACCGGGTACGCAGCCAGCTACGCGCTGCCCCTCTTTGCCGGGACCGCCGGGCGTCTCGGCGTGGCCGTCTGGCTGTACGACGAACCGGCGGAACCGCTGGAGCGCCAGCGGCATCTCGTCGGGGTGTACGGCCGCTACGCCGCGGAACACCTGGCCCGCCTGCTCGAACTGGAGCGCGCGAGGGCGGACGCCGCCGTCATCGCCGAGGAGCTCTTCCCCAGCAGGCTCCCCAGGATTCCCGGAGTGCGGCTGGCCGCCCGCCACCGGGCCGCACCCGAAGGTGGCGGCGACTGGTACGACGCGCTGCCCCTCCCGGACAACGCGCTGGGTCTGGCCGTCGGCTCGGTCGGCGGCTCCGGGCCGACGGCCCTGGCCGCCATGGGCCGGCTCCGCGCCGGGCTGCGGGCCTACGCCGTGATGGAGGGCGAGGACCCCGTCGCCGTACTCTCCGACCTCGAACTGCTGCTCCGGCTGACCGAGCCCTCACGCGCGGCGACCGCCCTCTACGCATACTGCGAGCCCGACCGGCGCTCGATCGTGTTCGCCGGGGCCGGACACACCCCGCCGCTGGTGATCGGCGACCGGCGCACCGAGTTCGTGGAGACCACGCTCTCCGCCCCGCTGGGCATGCTGTCCTGCTGGGAGGCGCCGAGCGTGGAGTTCACGCCCCGGGCAGGAGAAACGGTGCTGCTCTACACCGACGGGCTGCTGCGCATCACCGGCGACTCCATGGACCGGGCGTTCGCGCGGCTGCACGCGGCTGCCGCCGGAGTGCCGAAGGCGGTGCGCCAGGACCCCGGAGCCGTCGCGGACCACATCCTGAACACCGTCCTGCCCGGCGGCCAGGGCCTGAGCGACGGCACCGAGGACATCGTCGTCCTGGCCGCGCGCTTCGACTGACGGCCGCACCGGAGCTGTAAGAGGTCTTCCGGCCCTGGGCCCCCTTCCGTACGCCCGTACGATGGAGGGGGCCCAGTGTCGTACAAGGAGGACATGACGTGTCTGACGCGCTCATCCCGGAAACCCCGGAAGAAGCCGAAGCAGAGCCGATCAAGCAGCGGAAGAACGGCCTGTACCCGGGCATTTCCGATGAGCTCGCCGAGAACATGAAGTCCGGCTGGGCCGACACCGAGCTGCACGGCCTGGAGCCGATCGCCCAGGCCTCGCACACCGCCGCCCGCCGCGCCGCGCTCTCCGCGCGCTTCCCCGGCGAGCGGCTCGTCGTGCCCGCGGGCAACCTGAAGACCCGCTCCAACGACACCGAGTACGCCTTCCGCGCCTCCACCGAGTACGCCTACCTCACCGGTGACCTGACCCAGGACAGCGTCCTGGTGCTGGAGCCGTCCGGCGACGGACACGAGGCGACGGTCTATCTGCTGCCCCGCTCCGACCGCGAGAACGGCGAGTTCTGGCTCGACGGCCAGGGCGAGCTCTGGGTCGGCCGCCGCAACTCCCTCACCGAGGCCGAGCAGCTGCTGGGCATCCCGGCGAAGGACGTCCGCGAGCTTCCCGCCGCGCTGGCGGAGGCCACCGGACCGGTGCGCAACGTCCGCGGCCACGACGCCGGCATCGAGGCCGCCCTGACCGACAAGGTCACCGCGGAGCGCGACGAGGAGCTGCGCGTCTTCCTCTCCGAGGCCCGTCTGGTCAAGGACGCCTTCGAGATCGCCGAGCTGCAGAAGGCCTGCGACGCCACGGCACGCGGCTTCGAGGACGTCGTGAAGGTCCTCGACAAGGCCGAGGCCACGAGCGAGCGCTACATCGAGGGCACCTTCTTCCTGCGCGCCCGCGTCGACGGCAACGACATCGGCTACGGCTCGATCTGCGCGGCCGGCCCGCACGCGACCACGCTGCACTGGGTCCGCAACGACGGCGCGGTCCGCGCCGGCGAGCTCCTGCTGCTCGACGCGGGGGTGGAGACCAACGAGCTCTACACCGCCGACGTGACCCGCACGCTTCCCATCAACGGCACGTTCACACCGCTCCAGCGCAAGATCTACGACGCGGTGTACGAGGCCCAGGAGGCGGGCATCGCGGCCGTGAAGCCCGGCGCCGCCTTCCGCGACTTCCACGACGCCGCGCAGCGGGTCCTCGCCGAGAAGCTGGTCGAGTGGGGCCTGCTGGGCGACCTGACCGTCGAGAAGGTCCTGGAGCTGGGCCTCCAGCGTCGCTGGACGCTGCACGGCACCGGTCACATGCTCGGCATGGACGTCCACGACTGCGCCGTCGCGCGCACCGAGGCGTACGTCGACGGCATCCTGGAGCCCGGGGTCTGCCTCACCGTCGAGCCCGGGCTGTACTTCCAGGCCGACGACCTGACGGTGCCCGAGGAGTACCGGGGCATCGGCGTCCGGATCGAGGACGACATCCTCGTCACCGAGGACGGCAACAGGAACCTCTCGGCCGCGCTGCCGCGCCGTGCCGACGAGGTCGAGGCATGGATGGCCGGCCTCAAGGGCTGACGACGCCGGCGCGGGCGACCGCGCCGGGAGCGCCGGAGGGCGCGCCGCTCAGGACACCATGAGCAGCGCGCCCTCGCGCCATTTCAGGACCTTGTCGAAACTCACCACGGCACCGTGCCCCGGACGGTTGCCGAAGTGCACGTGATCGGCGAGCTCCTCGATCAGGTGGAGTCCCCGGCCGCTCTCGGCCGAGGCCGGAGGGTGAGGGCGCGCCACGCGCGCGTGCGGTGCGTCGGCCGCCGGCTGGGCGGCGGACGGCTGCGGATCCGCCGGACACCCGGCGGACGACTGTGCGGCGGTGCGAAGCGTGCGCCGGGCGGGGAAACCGGGCCCCGAGTCGGCGACTTCGATACGGCATTTCTCGCCGTCCAGATAAGCGGTGACCCGGTACTGCCCGCAGGCGCGTCCGGGCTGCTCGCCGCCGGGGAGTCCCGGGCCGACGGCTCCGGCCCCACCCGCGTCCTGTCGGTCGCCGCCGTGTTCGACGGCGTTCGCACAGGCTTCGCTGAGCGCGACCGAGAGGTCGTAGGAGATGTCCGGATCCACCCCCGCGGTCTCCATGGTGCCGAGCAGAAAACGACGGGCGAGCGGGACGCTCGCAGCTTCGCGCCGCAAATGGAGTGACCACCACATGCTCATGCTCCAGCCTCCTGGCTGCGGCTCGACATACCGTTACGTATTGCCTCGTTGAGCGCTTCGTAAGCACGTATCCGCTGTGACAGCGCTCATTCGGCGGATGCGAATATTCCGTTCGCCGGTGTATGTCCGGCGCGAAACGGCGCGCGGGGCGCCCATGAACAGGCGCAACACCGTCCGATCACTCCCCGATGGGGACGGATGCCGACCTTCCGGACCTGCCGTACGGGGACGGGGTGCCCAGTGGGATGATGACCCGGCCATGTCTACGCCTGTCGCACGCGCCGGAGCCGGTATGCGGCTCATGAGGACCGCGGTGTTCACCGCGGTCTGCGTCGTGCTCGCCGCCGCGGGACACGGTCTCGCCGGGGGCATGGGGGTCTCCGGATGGACCCTGCTCGCCGGTTTCCTCGGCGTCTTCGCCGTCGCGGCGACGCTCGCGGGACGTGAGCGGACCCTGCTCTCGATCACCGCCGCGCTCGCGGCCGGACAGATCGCCCTGCACGTCCTCTTCGGGCTCGGACGGCACACGGCCGTCGGCTCGGCGCCCGGTGGGGACGACTCGCTGGTCCGGTTCGCCGCCGGGCTCGTATGCGGCGAGCGGCCCGGGCAGTTGAGCACCGGTGACGCCCATCGCATCGTGACCGCCGCGGGCATCGACCCGGGAACGGTCTCCCAGGGCCACACCCACCTGGCTTCCGCGGCCGACCCCACGGTGCTGGCCACCCTGGTGTCCTGCCTGCCCAGCCTGGGGATGTTCCTGGGGCACCTGCTCGCCGCCCTCGCCACCGGCTGGCTGCTGCGCCGCGGTGAGATCGCGCTCTTCCGGCTCGCCAGGCTCTCGGCCCAGGGCGGACGGCAGCTCGCGGCCGGGGCCAGGCTCCGGGCACTGCGTGCGGCCATGGCACTCGTACGCGCGCTGCGTGCGGGACTTCCGGGGCGGCCCACGACCGGGCCGCGCCGTCCCCGTACCGCCGTGGACGCTCCGGCGCCCGCCTGCGGGGACCCTCTTCAGCACATGGTGATCAGGCGCGGGCCGCCGCCCGTATACGTACGCGCAGCCTGACGCGGCGCCTCCCCCGGGAACCCGGTGACGAGGTGGCCGTGATGCCGTCGCGCTTCCGCGCGCCGGACCACCTTCCTCGTGCCCTGTGGAGTGATTCCTGCCATGAACGTTTCCCGCATCGCCCTCGCCGGCGGCGTCGCCGCGTCCACCGTCCTGCTGCTCGCCGGCACCGCCTCCGCTCACGTCAGCGTGCAGCCGCAGGGGGAGGCCGCCAAGGGCGGCTACGCCACCGTCAACTTCAAGGTCCCCAACGAGCGCGACAACGCCTCCACCGTCAAGCTCGAGGTCAATTTCCCCACGGACCACCCGCTGGCGTCCGTCAGCCCGCAACCGGTGGCCGGCTGGAAGATCGAGGTCACCAAGAGCAAGCTGGCCGAACCGCTCGACGTGCACGGCAAGAAGATCAACGAAGCCGTCTCCAAGGTCACCTGGACCGCGGACGGCAGCGGGATCGCGCCCGGCTTCTTCCAGCAGTTCCCGCTCTCGGTCGGGCAGCTGCCCGAGGACGCCGACCAGCTCGTCTTCAAGGCGCTCCAGACGTACAGCAACAAGGAAGTCGTCCGCTGGATCGAGGAGCCCACCGAGGGTGGCGAGGAGCCCGAGAGCCCGGCCCCCGTCCTCGCGCTGACGGCCCCGGCGGCCGACGCCCACGGTGCCGCCGCCGCCGCCGACGACAAGAGCGGTGAGGCCGCGACGGCGAAGGAGACGACGGCGTCCTCGGACGACACGGCCTCCTCCACGAGCGACAGCACCGCCCGCGTCCTGGGCATCGTCGGCATCGTCATCGGTGTCGCCGGCGTCGCCTTCGGCGTGCTCGCCGGCCGCCGGCGTGCCGCCTGACCCCACCCACCGCCACACAGACCAGGAACCAGTTCTCCATGCACAGCAAGAAGAAGGTGCTGGCCGCGGCGCTCGTCGCCGTGGCCGCACTGACCCTGTCGGCCTGCGGCAGCGGCGGCGACTCGGCGGACACCTCCGTCGCCGAGGTCTCCACCGAGACCGATTCCAAGCCCGCGACCGTGCTCGACCAGCCGTTCACCAAGCCGGACCTCGTCCTCACCGACACCCACGGCAAGAAGTACGACCTGCGCGAGCAGACCAAGGGCAAGCCGGTACTGATCTACTTCGGCTACACCAACTGCCCCGACGTGTGCCCGCTGACCATGAGCAACATCGCCATCGCCAAGCGGGCCCTGCCCGCGGCCGACCAGGAGAAGCTCCAGGTTGTCTTCGTCACCACGGACCCCGAGCGGGACACCCCCGCGTCACTGGGCAGCTGGCTGAAGGCGCAGGACCCCGACTTCACCGGCCTCACCGGCGACTTCCCGACCATCCAGGCGGGAGCACGGCAGATCGGCATCGGCATCGACGCTCCGAAGAAGGAGAAGGACGGCACGATCGTCTCGATGCACGGCGCCCAGGTCATCGCGTTCTCCCCGAAGACCGACAAGGGGTACGTCCTCTACAGCGAGGACACCACGGCGGAGGACTACACAAAGGACCTCCCCAAGCTCATCGAGGGGGAGACCCCGTGAACCGCCGTACCGCCGTCGCCGGCGCCCTGGCCCTCACCACCGGGCTGGCGCTGACGGCGTGTTCCTCGGTCAGCTCACCGCGACTGGAGGTGACCGGGGCGTTCATGCCGCAGCCCGTCAGCGACATGGCGGCCGGTTTCCTCCTCGTGAAGAACAGCGGCGGAGCCACCGACCGGCTCACCTCGGTGACCAGCGCGCTCTCGGACCACGTCTCCATCCACGAGACGCGGAACCAGACCATGCGGATGGTCTCCTCCTTCGAGGTGCCGGCCGGTGGTGAGCTCGACCTGGAACGCGGCGGCAGCCACATCATGTTCAGCGACCTCAAGAAGCAGCCCAAGCAGGGAGAAACGGTCTCCGTGGAGCTGCACTTCGAGAAGGCCGAACCCATCACGGTCGACATTCCCGTGAAGGAGACCACCTACAACCCGAAGAAGCAGTGAGGTACTGACACCCCATGACAGCCACCGCCCCGCGCTTCGGGCCCTCCCCGATACGACGGCCGCTCGCCGCGGTCGCGCTCCTCGCCGCGCTGATCAGCCTGCTGTTCGGCATGGTGCTGGCGGGCGCGAGCCCCGCGTCCGCGCACGCCGCCCTCACCGGGAGCGACCCGCAGGACGGGGCGGTGGTCGCCACCGCCCCCGAGGAGATCAGCCTCACCTTCTCCGAACAGATCGCCATGGGCGACGACTCGATCCGGGTCCTCGACCCGAGCGGGAAGCGTGCCGACGCCGGCGCTCCCCGTGACCTGACGAGCGGCGGAGCCGTGCGGTACGGAGTCCAGCTCCACAGCGGGCTGCCCGACGGCACGTACACCGTGGCCTGGCAGGCCGTCTCCGCGGACAGCCATCCGGTCGCCGGTGCCTTCACCTTCTCGGTCGGAGCGCCCTCGGAGACGACGGTGGCGCTCCCCTCCGGCGAGGCGGGTGGCGGTCTCGTCGGGGCCCTCTACGGCACCGCGCGCTACGCCGCGTACGCCGGCTTCATCCTGCTCGCGGGCGGCTCGGCCTTCGTGCTCGCCTGCTGGCAACGGGGGGCGGGCGCACGGCCGCTCCAGCGTCTCGTCGTACGCGGCTGGATCACGATCACGGCGGCGACGCTGGCCATGCTGCTCCTGCGCAACCCGTACACCGGCTCCGGCAAGCTCACGGATGCCTTCGACCTCGACGGCCTGCAGGCCGTGCTCGACACCAAGCCGGGGGCGGCGCTGGTCTCCCGGCTGCTGCTCCTGGGAGCCTCCGCGCTCTTCATCGCCGTCCTCTTCGGGGCGTACGCCAAGCGCGAGGACCAGAGGGAGAAGAAGGACCTCACCTTCGGCCTCGCCACAGGCGGTGCGGTCATCGCCACCGGGATCGCCGGTACGTGGGCGCTGGCCGAGCACGCGTCCACGGGTATCCAGCCGGGCATCGCGATGCCCGTCGACGTGCTCCATCTGCTCGCCGTCGCCGGCTGGCTGGGCGGACTCTCCGCGCTGCTGGTCGCGCTGTACCGGACGCCCGACATCACCGGCGACGCCGTACGGCGGTTCTCACGCCTGGCGTTCGGCAGTGTGCTCGTCCTCGCGGCGACCGGGCTCTACCAGTCCTGGCGGCAGGTCGGTTCGTGGTCCGCGCTGACGGGCACCCGGTACGGGCAACTGCTGCTCCTCAAGGTGGCGCTGGTCGCCGTACTCGTCGGGGTGGCGTGGATATCCCGGCGGTGGACGGGACGTCTGACCGAGCGCGCCGGGGCGGGGGAGCCGGTCGTGGCGGACGTTCCGGAGGACGTAGCGGACGTGGCGGACGTGGCGGACGTACCGGAGGACGTAGCGGACGCGGCGGACGTTCCGGAGGACGTGGCGGACGACCCGGCCGAGGAGGAGACGCCCGGCGAGGAGGTCGCTCCGGAGCGGGCCGCCCAGCTCGCCCGGCAGCGCGCCGTCCTGACGGCGACGAAGGAGAAGCGCGCCCGCGACGCCGATCCGGACCGTGCCGGGCTGCGGCGTTCGGTGCTGGTGGAGACGGGCATCGCCGTGGTGCTCCTGGCCGTCACGACGATCCTGACGTCCACCGAACCCGGCCGCACCGAGGAGGAAGCGGCCCGCGCCGGCACCACGGCGACGGCCGCGCCCGTGACCGGCGGGCAGGTGAACCTGACCATTCCCTTCGACACCGGCGGCCAGAACGGCAAGGGGACGGTGCGCCTGGACATCACGCCCGGCGGAACCGGCTCCAACAGCGTGCACCTCTGGGTCGACGGGCCCGACAACAGCCCGCTGGACGTCCCCGAGGTGAAGCTCGCCTTCACCCTGGAGTCCAAGGACATCGGCCCGCTGCCGGTCGTCCCGGACCGCCTCACCGAGGGGCACTGGACGGCGAGCAACGTACAGATCCCGATGGCGGGCGACTGGAAGGTCGCGGTCACGGTGCGGACGTCGGACATCGACCAGACAACCATCGACAAGAACGTGAAGATCGGCTGAGCAGGGTGAGCAAGAAGAAGGACGCCCCCACGGGGCGCGGCACCGCGGACGCCACCCGTCGCGACGGCTCCGGTCCGGACGGCGGCGGGCCCGGCAAGACCGGGGAGGTCTCCCGGCGGCGGCTGATCGGCACCGCGGGAGCGGCCGGTGCGGCAGGACTCGTCCTGGGCGCGGCCGGCGGCGCGGGCGGCTACGCCGCGACCCGCGACGACGAGCCGGCCGCCCTGACCACGGTCGGCTCGACCGAGGCGATGTTTCACGGGAAACATCAAGCGGGGATCACCACTCCGCTTCAGGCCCGCGGGCACCTGGTCGCCTTCGACCTGGCGGCCGGTGCGGGGCGCAAGGAGGCCGCCGCCCTGATGCGCCGCTGGTCGGCCGTGGCAAAAGCGCTGATGGCCGGGGAACAGGCGGAGAGCGGCAGGGGCCACGACACCGGAGTGGCCCTGGACGCCGGGCCCTCCTCCCTGACCGTCACCTTCGGATTCGGACGTACCTTCTTCACGCGCACCGGCCTGTCCGACCGTCGGCCGGCCGCGCTCGACCCGCTGCCGGCCTTCTCCTCCGACCAGCTCGACGCCAAGCGCTCCGACGGTGACCTCTGGGTGCAGATCGGTGCGGACGACGCGCTCGTCGCCTTCCACGCGCTGCGCGCCCTCCAGAAGGAGGCCGGCTCGGCCGCCCGGGTGCGCTGGCAGATGAACGGCTTCAACCGCACCCCGGGCGCCACGGACCGGCCGATGACCGCACGCAATCTGATGGGCCAGGTCGACGGCACCAACAACCCGAAGCCGGCCGAGAGCGACTTCGACGAGCGGATCTTCGTGCCGTCCGGCGGTTCGTCGGCGGACTCCTGGATGGCGGGTGGTTCTTACGCCGTCGTACGCCGGATCCGCATGCTCCTGGACGACTGGGAAGAGCTCACGGTCAAGCGCCAGGAACAGATCATCGGCCGGCGGAAGGCGGACGGTGCCCCGCTGAGCGGTGGCTCGGAGACCACGGCGATGGACCTGGACAAGGCGGGGCCTGACGGGAAGCTGCTGATCGCCGGCAACGCCCACGCCCGGATCTCCTCCCCGGAGAAGAACGGTGGCGCCGCGATGCTGCGCCGCCCGTTCTCGTACCACGACGGCATCTCGGACGACGGCACCCCGGACGCCGGACTGCTCTTCATCTGCTGGCAGGCCGATCCGTTCAAGGGCTTCATCCCCGTCCAGCGCAAGCTCGACCGGGGGGACGCGCTCTCCCCGTTCATCCGGCACGAGGCGAGCGGTCTCTTCGCCGTACCCGGGGGCGCCGCGGCCGGGGAGTACGTGGGGCAGCGCCTGCTGGAGGCCTGAGACACCCAGGGCGGGCGTCCTCCTGTGGAGCGACGTGCGCCCGGCGGGCAGTCCGGTCGAGAGGGAGGGGTGCCCGGCGCGGGCAGGCGTACGGGGACGCGTGCGGGTGGTGGTGCGAGACGTACGGCCGGGATGCCGCAGGCCTTTAGGGTGACCGTATGTCAGCCACGCGTTACGCCTATCTCGGCCCTGAAGGCACCTTCACCGAGGTGGCCCTCCGCACCCTCCCGGAGGCCGCCACCCGCGAACTCGTCCCGATGGTCTCGGTGCCGGCCGCGCTGGACGCGGTACGCAGCGGGGAGGCGGCGGCTGCGCTCGTCCCCATCGAGAACTCGGTCGAGGGCGGGATCAGCGCGACGCTCGACGAGCTGACCACCGGCGAACCGCTGATGATCTACCGCGAGGTGCTGCTCTCCATCACCTTCGCGCTGCTGGTCCGCCCCGGCACGAAGCTGTCGGACATCAAGACCGTCACCGCGCACCCAGCCGCGCAGCCCCAGGTACGGAACTGGATGGCGGCCCATCTGCCCAACGCCCTGTGGGAGTCGGCGGCCTCGAACGCGGACGGTGCCCGGCTGGTCCAGGAGGGGCGCTACGACGCCGCCTTCGCCGGTGAGTTCGCCGCGGCGACCTACGGGCTGGAACCACTGGTGACGGAGATCCACGACGCGGAGAACGCCCAGACCCGCTTCGTGCTGGTGGGTCGCCCGGCCAGGCCGTCCGCGCCCACGGGGGCCGACAAGACCTCCGTGGTCATCTGGCTCGGGGACGACCATCCGGGCGCCCTCCTCGAACTGCTCCAGGAGTTCTCCGTCCGCGGGGTCAACCTCATGCTGATCCAGTCCCGGCCCACCGGCGAGGGCATCGGGAACTACTGCTTCGCCGTGGACGCCGAAGGACACATCGCTGACCGCCGGGTCGGCGAGGCTCTGATGGGGCTGAAGCGGATCTGCCCGAATGTGCGCTTCCTGGGTTCGTACCCGCGTGCCGGGGTGACGCCCGACGAGGTGAGGGCGCTGCGGACCGGTACGTCGGACAGGGACTTCTCGGAGGCGTCCGACTGGCTGGCCCGGAGCCAGGACGGCCGGATCTGACGCACTGAGGCGAAGGCTGAGCCCCGGGGAGCCGAACGCATGGCGCCGACAGCCGAGCACCGGAGTTGACGCCCTCGCCGGAGGGGTGGGCCCGGGACGGAAAGGCTTCCAGGGGCGTATCCACCCACCCGGAAAGCCGGTCCTATCGTCGGATTGCCGTTTCACGCGGAGTTATCCACAGGGCAGGGGGTCCCCCTGGGGACAAGTCGACACCGCAACACGACATGGTCGACAAATCGCCCAGGTAGCCCGGATCCCCCAGGGCGCCACAGCTCCCCCCGTGTCACTCCAATTCCGTAGATCAACTCTTTGGAACGAGGAATACCCACCCGAATGAGTGCGTGGGCGAGGTTTGAGTAGCGAATCCCTGCCCCATCAGGCCGGTTTCGGAACGATCTCTTCCGGCATCCACAGACCTTCTTCACAGCCTGTGGATAACTAATTGGATCACGCAACACCTGTGGACAACATGCTCCCGCCGGGGCCCTCAACTCCCCGCGCACGCACCGATGATGCACGTGGCGCGTCAAACCGTAGATGCGCTTGTTCCCTTTTCGGGGCGATGCGACCCTTTTATTGACGATCGCCACCACCCGCCCCTGCCATGATTCCGCCCAGGATTATTGATTCCGGCAATTCGGGCAAAGCGCCACGCTCATCGATATCGGGTCGAGCAGCGGACGGCCGCACCGGTAGCCTTGAGGGGTGATTGACCTTCGCCTGCTCCGTGAGGACCCCGACCGTGTTCGCGCCTCCCAGCGCGCCCGTGGAGAGGACGTCGCGCTCGTCGACGCCCTGCTCTCCGCCGACGAGCTGCGCAGGTCGTCCGGCGTCCGCTTCGACGAACTCCGCTCCGAGCAGAAGTCGCTCGGGAAGCTGATCCCCAAGGCCACCCCCGAGGAGCGCGCCGAGCTCCTCAAGAAGGCCGATCAGCTGAAGGCCGAGGTCAAGGCCGCCGACGCCGCCCAGGACGAGGCCGACGCCGAGGCCAAGCGCCTGCTCCTGCTCCTCGGCAACGTCGTCCACGAGGACGTCCCGGTCGGCGGCGAGGAGGACTTCGTCGTCCTGGAGACGCACGGCACCCTCCGTGACTTCGGCGCGGAGGGCTTCGAGCCCAAGGACCACCTGGAGCTCGGCGAGGCGCTGGGCGCCATCGACATGGAGCGCGGCGCCAAGGTCTCCGGATCGCGCTTCTACTACCTCACGGGCATCGGCGCCCTGCTGGAGCTCGCCCTGGTCAACGCGGCGATCGCGCAGGCCACCGAGGCCGGTTTCATCCCCATGCTGACCCCCGCGCTGGTCCGCCCGCGCGCCATGGAGGGCACGGGCTTCCTCGGCCAGGCCGCGGAGAACGTGTACCACCTGGAGAAGGACGACTACTACCTGGTCGGCACGTCGGAGGTCCCCCTCGCGGCGTACCACATGGACGAGATCATCGACGCCGACAAGCTGCCCCTGCGGTACGCCGGCTTCTCGCCCTGCTTCCGCCGCGAGGCGGGCACGTACGGCAAGGACACCCGGGGCATCTTCCGTGTGCACCAGTTCGACAAGGTCGAGATGTTCTCGTACGTCGACCCGGCGGACGCGGAGGCCGAGCACCGCAGGCTCCTCGACTGGGAGAAGCAGTGGCTCACGGGTCTGGAGCTGCCGTTCCAGGTGATCGACGTCGCCACAGGTGACCTGGGTGCTTCGGCCTCGCGGAAGTTCGACTGCGAGGCGTGGATCCCGACCCAGGGCAAGTACCGCGAGCTGACCTCCGCGTCGAACTGCGACGGCTTCCAGGCGCGCCGGCTCTCCGTCCGTATGCGGGACGGCAAGAAGGTCCAGCCGCTGGCCACGCTGAACGGCACGCTCTGCGCCGTACCGCGCACGATCGTGGCGATCCTGGAGAACCACCAGCTGCCCGACGGCTCGGTGCGCGTGCCGGAGATGCTCCGTCCGTACCTGGGCGGCCGCGAGGTCCTGGAACCGGTCTCCAAGTGACCTTCCCGTACAAGCTCGTCGCCACGGACCTCGACGGCACCCTGCTCCGTGACGACCACACGGTTTCCGAGCGCACCCGCGAGGCGCTGACCGCGGCCACCGCGGCCGGCGCCGCGCACATCGTCGTGACCGGACGAGCGGTGCCCTGGACCCGGCACATCCTGGACGACCTGGGCTACGAGGGCCTGGCCGTCTGCGGCCAGGGCGCGCAGGTCTACCACGCGGGCGAGCACAAGCTGCTGACCTCCCTGACCCTGGACCGGCAGCTCGCCGGGCTCGCGCTGTCCAAGATCGAAGCGGAGGTAGGGCCGCTCGCGCTGGCGGCGAGCCGGGACGGGCTGGAGGGCGAGGTGCTCGTCGGCCCCGGCTACCAGGTGCTGGAGGGGCCGCTTCCGACGCGCTCCATGGACGACCCCGCCGAGATGTGGACCGCTCCGCTCAACAAGGTCTACATCCAGCACCCGGAGCTCGACGACGACGCCCTCGCCGGGGCGGCACGGCAGGCCGTCGGCAGCCTGGTGAACGTGGTCATGGCCGGCCCGGGTGTCGTGGAGATCCTGCCTCTGGGGCTGAGCAAGGCGACCGGCCTCTCCCTGGCCGCGCGCCGGCTGGGGCTCAAGGCGTCGGACACGGTGGCGTTCGGCGACATGCCGAACGACATCCCCATGTTCGGCTGGGCGCAGCACGGCGTGGCGATGGCCAACGCCCATGACGAGCTGAAGGCCGTGGCGCACGAGATCACCGCGTCGAACGAGCACGACGGCATCGCTGTGGTGCTGGAGGAGTTGCTGAGGACGGCCCCGCGCTCGTAGGGCTGGGCGGGCTTCGCTGGTCGCTCGGCGCTTGCCGCTTGTGGCTTGGCGGTTGGCGGTTGGCGGTTGGCGGTTGGCGGTTGGCGGTTGGCGGGGGCATGGTCGGCGCTGCGGGTCGGCTCTGCACTGCGGGCCGCGGGCCGGCTCTTCGGGCCGGTTCCGGTCGGCGCTTCGGGCCGGTTCCGGTCGGCGCTTCGGGCTGCGGCGGAGGATGCGCGGATCGAACGCGCGCGGGGTTCGCGCCCCGACGACGGCTTAGCAAGCCGCTGCCTTACCACTCGGCCAATCCTCCGGGAGGTGGCCCGCGCGATGTGCGGTGAGGGCCACCCGGGGTCCTGCGGGCAACTGCGCGGGCAGCTGATGAAGCTACCGCGGTGCCGGCTGCGGACCACCCTGTCGGGAACACGACGGACTTGGACTCCTGGTCATCGCCGCGCTCCTCTCCCGGTCCTGGTGAACGGCGTGTTCGTCTCCGCGCCGTCCCCTCAACTCTGCCCCAGGACGGCGTCCGAGGACCACCCATTTACGCGGTGGCCCCCGGACCCGGACCGTCAGCCGCTCGTACGGCGGCTCAGGTCTCTCAGCCGGCGAGCCAGATCGTCCATGCGGGCGTCGAGCCGGATGACGTCCTGCGAGACGTCGGTCAGCCGGACACTGACGCCACCGATGAGCTGGTGGGTGACGTCCAGCTTCCGGTCCAGGGAATCGAACCGTTGCGACATCCGGCCGAGCACGGGCCCGAGCTCCTGGAGCGCGCTCCCCACATCGGCGAGACAGCCCTCGATACGGGTGACGCGCCGGTCGAGCGATACGTAGGAGGCCCTGAGGTCCTCCTCGGCGTCGAGCAGGTGGGTCCGGACGCTGCGCGCGATATCGCTGTCGCGAAGAAGCATCGCAATGTTGAGCACGGTCCTACGCGTGTAGAGGCGGAGTTGAGTGGCTGCCTGTGGATAACTTTTCACCTCCTCCCCCTTCCATAGCGACATCGTGTCGCTATGGAAGGACCGCAGCTCAGCGCCTCGCAGCACCCTCATTCCATTGCTGACCAGCTCGTCCTGATGCCGGTCGGTGAGCCTCCTGACAGAGGCTGTGGATACTTCGAAGTACCCAGCCACCTCCTCTGTGCGAAGGTGAATTCCATCAGGGAGCATGACAAGGCTCTTCACCTTGTCGAGGACTTCGACGCGCCCCATCTGCTCGACCCGGAGGGCCTGGGATTCGAGCAGGGCGACTTCCGTGGGCATGGGTGTGCCTCTCGTGCGTGGGAAGAGCAAGGAGAGCCCTGTCCCCGGGCTGCGAGGGCGGAGGACGCTCACGGTTGCCACTCATTCGATGACCGGCCGGGCGGGCATCGCCTCACCCCTGCCGGCATTCCCCTGATTCACGAAAGCTCGACGCCACGGATTCCAGTTGCCTCCACGCACCCGGCACAACGAGCCGATAACCGTACAGTCACGCGTATACACCCCCACACGGAACAACCCCCGTCCGGCGGACGGGAGTTGCGCGAGCCAAGGACCGTTCCCACGAGGGCCGGTCTCACTCCTCGCCGGCGAGCTTCAGCCCCCTCAGCTTCTGGCCCGCGTACCACGTGGCGACGACCGTGACACCGATCAGCAGGACCGTCGCGAGCGGCAGGCCGACGTCCGCGGTGACCAGGCCGTCCCCCGCGACCTTCTCGGCGACCGAGAGGGACCACTGCTGCACGCTGAGCGTCCTGGCCCCCGGCACCAGGCTGCCGAAGAGCGCCTCCCACACCAGCGCGTACACCAGGCCGAAGACCACCGCGTGCCGGCTGACCGTGCCGAGCAGCAGGAACAGCGCGCTGTACGCGATCGAGGCGACCAGCGCCGCGATCGTGTAGGCCACGGCGATCTGTCCGCCGTTGCCGTTGAGGATCAGACCCGCGACGAACGTCGGCAGTGCCGAGAAGAGCATCGTGACGGCGACGGCGACGATCAGCTTGGTGAAGATGATCGTGGGGCGCTTCACCGGCTTGGCCAGCAGATAGACGATCGAACCGTCGTCGATCTCCGGCCCGATGGCGCCGGTCCCCGCGATGACACCGATCAGCGGCACCATCGTGGCGAGGGCGAATCCGCCCAGCACACCGGAGGCGACGCCGTCATCGGCTCCGGCGAACGCCCGTACCGCCACCGAGATGGCCACCAGCAGGACGGGCAGGACGAACAGGATGGCGGCCCGGCGCCGGCCGAGCAGGGCCCGGTAGGTGAGCCGGGCGACTGTGGGGTCGTACATGACGCTTCACAGCTCCTTTCAGGCCACTACTCAGGCCGCTACGAGATAGGAAAAGACCGATTCGAGGGACTCGTCGGACGGGGAGACGGTCAGCAGCCGGATGCCGTGTTCGCGTGCCACCCTCGGCAGCAGCGTGGTGAAGCGTCCGAAGTCGACCGCCTGGATGCGCAGGGCCTGTTCCGTCACGTCGACCTCGATGCCCGCCGTCGACGGGTCGGCGATGAGCGCGGCCGCCAGGGCCCGGTCGTCACTGGACCGCACGAGATAGCGGTGCGGCCGGTTCGTCATCAGCCGGCGGATCTTCCGGAAGTCGCCGGACGCGGCGTGACGGCCCGCGACGATCACCTCGATGTGCGAGGCGAGCTGCTCGACCTCCTCGAGGATGTGCGAGGAGAAGAGCACCGTGCGGCCCTCCGCGCCCATGCGGCGCAGCAGATCCATCAGCTGCATGCGCTGGCGCGGGTCCATTCCGTTGAACGGCTCGTCGAGCAGCAGCACCGAGGGATCGTGGACCAGCGCGGACGCCATCTTCACGCGCTGGCGCATGCCCTTGCTGTACGTCGAGATCTTGCGGTCCTGCGCGTGCTCCATCTCGACCGTGGCCAGCGCCTTCGCCGCCGCCGCGTCACCCAGGCCGTGCAGCTCCGCGTTGGCGACGACGAACTCGCGGCCGGTCAGGAAGTCGTACATGCCCTCCCGATCCGGCACGATCCCGATCGCCTTGTAGACGGCCTCGTTGCGCCAGATCCGGCTGCCGTCGAGCGTCACCGTGCCGGTCGACGGTTCGAGGAATCCGGCCATCATGTTGATCAGCGTGGACTTCCCGGCTCCGTTGGGGCCGAGCAGGCCCGTGACACCGGGGCCCACGGTCATGCTCACGTCGTTGACGGCGACCACATTGCCGAACCAGCGGGAGGTGTGGTCGATCTCGATGGTGGTCACAGGCCGACCCTCCGGTAGCGGCGCATCAGTACGGCGTACGAGCCGGCGACGAGCGCGAGGACAACGAGCAGATAGACGACGCCCGCTCCGGCTCCCGGCCCCTCACCGCCGGGGAACGCGGAGACGGCACCGAGGAACGCGGTCTGCACTCCGTCGATCAGCGTGATGGGGGAGAACAGCCCCAGCCAGGTGATGGCACCGGGCGAGTCCGTCTGCCAGGCGATCGCCTGGACGGTGGAGACGGCCCCGTAGGTGATGGTCAGTACGGCGATCACGGCGGCGACCCCGAATCCCCGGCGCGGTGTCAGCGCGGCGACGACCAGTCCGAGCCCGGCGAACAGTACGGAGAGCAGCGCCACCGAGACCATCCCCTGCCCGAAGCCCTTGGTCTGATCGGCGAAGTCGAACTTCGCCAGCAGCGCGCCCACGTAGAGGATGACGAGGGGCAGCCCGGTGAGGATGAGCAGCGCCGACGCCATCGCCGCGTACTTCGCGAGCACGTAGTCGACGCGCTCGATGGGCCGCGAGAAGTACAGCGGCACGCTCTTGAAGCGGAGGTCCCGGGACACGGACTGCGGCGCCTGGGAGGCGATGAACAGTCCGATCACGGCCTGCAGATAGATCGCGAAGTCGGTGTACTTGATGGGCAGTTTCGTCATGTTCGGCGTCGCGATGGCGACGGCCACGAGGATCAGCGCCACCAGGCACATCACCCCGCACAGCAGCATCGGCAGCACCTTGGACTTCGCGGACCTGCCCAGCCCGAACGAGCCCCGCAGGGACTGCGAGTAGAGCGACCGGCGGGCGTAGGCCCGGCCCAGCCGGGCGCCGTCGTAGGAGCGGTATCCGATGTTGTGGATCCGGGAGGTGTCGCTCCCGGCCGCGGTCCCGGTCTCAGTGCTCATCGCGACCGCTCCCCTTCTGCTGTACGGCGCCCGCCGTCGCGGCCATGGCCGCCTGGGGTGCCTCTTCGGTACGGAAGACCTCGGCGATGCGGTGGCGGCGCTGTTCCATCCGGACGAGCCCGAGTCCGAGTTCCGCGACGCTGTCGCGGACCATGTCGTAGGTCTCCTCGCCCGTCGCCTCCACGAGGAGAATGTGACCGGCTCCCGGCAGCCCCTCCGCGTCGAGTCCGTCGTGGCCGACGAGCTTGACCCCGGCGCCGGTGAGGACCTCACGCAGGGCGCCCGTGCCGTCGGGGTGGGCGTCGCTGTCGGTGACCTCGACCGCCAGCGTCGTGGTGGTGCGGGTGAAATCGCTGGTCGAACTGGACCGCAGGAGCGTCCCGCCGTCGATGACGACGACGTGGTCGCAGGTCCGCTCCAGCTCCCCCAGGAGATGCGAGGTGACCAGCACCGAGATGCCGAAGTCGGTGTGGATGCGCCGGATCAGACCGAGCATCTCGTCGCGCCCGACGGGGTCCAGACCGTTGGTCGGCTCGTCGAGGAGGACCAGCTTGGGGTCGTGGACCAGAGCCTGGGCCAGCTTCACCCGCTGCTTCATCCCGGTCGAGTAGCCGCCGATGGGCCGGTAGCGCTCCTCGTACAGACCGACGTGGCGCAGCGTGTCCGCGGTGCGCTCGCGCGCCGCGGTCGGCGGCAGCCCCGACATCCGCGCCATGTGGACGACGAACTCGGTCGCCGACACATCAGGGGGCAGACAGTCGTGCTCGGGCATGTATCCGACCCGTTCCCGGATCGCGGCGCCCTCGGTGGCGACGTCCAGCCCGAGCACCGCGGCCCGGCCTTCGGTGGCGGGGGACAGACCCAGAAGGATCTTGATCAACGTGGACTTGCCGGCCCCGTTGGAACCCACCAGGCCGGTCACGCCCGGTCCGATGTCCAAGGAGAGCCGGTCAAGAGCGGTCACCCTCGGGAACCGCTTGCTCAGGCTTTCGATTGCGATCACAGTCACGTACTCGACGGTAGTGGCGCGCGCCACAGGAGTCGTCAGACCAGACGGTTGTATCCGAGTCCGACTCCAGGCGTACGGACCCGTAGGGGGACCCCATGGAGGGGGACACGGGGCCGTGGCCTGTCCACAGGAAGCTGAGGGACGAGGCCGTGGCCTGCCCTCGGGACGCTGAGGGACGAGGCCGTGGCCCGTTCTCGGGACGCTGAGGGACGGTGTCCACAGGGACAGGGCCGGACATGTCCACAGGACCCGGTGGAACATGCCCACCCGCCGTTGTCCACAGGTTCGGGGCATCCCTTGACGCGGCCGCCCGCCGGTTGCCACATTCGTCGGTGTCACGTTACGGACGCGTACCGCAACGCCGGCACTGGACGAGGAGGCGGCGTGGACCTGCGAGGCGCGCGTGAGCGCTGGGTGAGTACGGGCGGAATCGAGCTGTGCGTGGCCGAGTTGGGCGACCCGGCACAGCCGACGGTGGTGCTGGTGCACGGCTACCCGGACAGCAAGGAGGTCTGGTCCGAGGTCGCGGGACGACTGGCGGACCGGTTCCACGTGGTGCTCTACGACGTGCGGGGGCACGGTCGCTCGACGACCCCGAAGCCGCTGCGCGGGGGCTTCACCCTGGAGAAGCTGACCGACGACTTCCTCGCCGTCGTGGACGCCGTGAGCCCGGATGCCCCGGTCCACCTGGTCGGCCACGACTGGGGCTCCGTCCAGGCATGGGAGTTCGCGACGGTGGAGCGGACCAGGGGCCGGATCGCCTCGTTCACCTCGATGTCCGGTCCGTCCCTGGACCACCTCGGGCACTGGGTCAAGAAGCGGACGTCCCACCCGGGCCCCCGCCATGTGGGCCAGTTGCTCGGCCAGGGCGCCAAGTCCTGGTACATCTACGCACTGCACACGCCGGTCCTTCCTGAGCTGGCCTGGCGCGGCACCCTCGGCCGCCAGTGGCCGCGCATCCTGCGGCGGATGGAGAAGGTGCCCGCCGACGGATATCCGACGGCCTCGCTCCCCCAGGACGCGGCCCACGGCGCCTGGCTGTACCGCGACAACATCCGCTCCCGCCTGCGCCGGCCACGCCCGGACGCGTACGCCCATGTGCCGGTCCAGCTGATCACTCCGACCGGTGACGCGTTCCTCTCACCGGTGCTCTACGACGAACTGGACCGGTGGGCGCCGAGGTTGGTCCGCCGGTCCCTTCCGGCCAAGCACTGGATTCCGCGCACCAGGCCAGATCAACTGGCTTCCTGGATCACTGACTTCCTCCTCGCGGAGGAGGCAGGCCAGGGCGAAGCCTCCCGTTCCGGCACGGAGGCCGGGAAGGCGACCGGTCCCCATGCCGAGCGCTTCGGCGGGCAGTTGGTGCTGGTGACGGGAGCCGCCTCGGGCATCGGGCGGGCCACCGCTCTGTCGTTCGCCGCGGCGGGCGCGCGCGTGGTGGCCGTCGACCTGGACGCGGAGGGCGCGGCACGTACTGCCGAGTCGGCGCTGGCGGCCGGAGCGACGGACGCGTGGGCCGAAGTGGTCGATGTCGGCGACGAGAAGGCGATGGAGCACCTCGCCGAGAAGGTCGCCACGGAGTACGGAGTCGTCGATGTCCTGGTGAACAACGCGGGTATCGGTCTGTCGGGCTCCTTCTTCGACACGACCGCCGAGGACTGGCGGAAGGTGCTCGACGTCAACCTGTGGGGAGTGATCCACGGCTGCCGGGTCTTCGGCAGCCGGATGACCGCCCGAGGCCAGGGCGGCCATATCGTCAACGTCGCCTCGGCGGCGGCGTATCAGCCGTCACTCGCCCTGCCCGCGTACAGCACGTCCAAGGCCGCGGTGCTGATGCTCAGCGAATGCCTCCGCGCCGAACTGGCCGGGAAGTCGATCGGCGTCAGCGCGATATGCCCGGGCTTCGTCAACACCGGCATCACCGCGACCGCGCACTTCGCCGGCGCCGACGAGACCGAGGAAGCGCGGCTCCGCGAACGGACGGCGAAACTCTACGCACGCCGCAACTACCCGGCCGAGAAGGTGGCCCACGCCATCCTCGAAGCCGTCGTGCACAACAGGGCAGTTGTGCCGGTGACACCCGAGGCCCGGGGCGCGCGCCTGCTGTCGCGGTTCAGCCCACGCGTACTCCGCGGAGTGGCGCGGCTGAAGCCACCGCTGTGATGGGAGGCGGCGGTTCGGTGATGCCGCTTCGCAACACGCCCTGAACGAGGTGTGCATGGACTGCTCTGACCGGTTCGGCCAACAACTTCCCTGCGTCTTTGCTGACTTGGCGCTCACGCCTTTCCCGCAGGGGTGTTGAGCTACCACTATCGAAGCATTCCGCCCATATCACCCTAAGCCTATAGAAGTTAGCTAAATGCCGTAAACCACAAGCCACTTGTCCACAGAATCGCCAAAAGGCCTGTGGATAAAGTGAGTTGGCTGTGGATCAAACCTCGGAGCGAAAATGAATGCCGGGAACGTCGAGTGAAATCCGGGTGCGCCGGGAGGCGTGGCGCGGGACTCTGACGGGATGGACGAAAGACGCACCGTCAAGGTGTCCAAATACCTGTCGAAGCATCTGCGGCATCAGCCGGACCGGCTCGGGATCACGCTCGATGCCCAAGGCTGGGTGGAGGTGGACGAGCTGCTGCGGGCGTGCGCCCGGAACGGCTTCACCATCACCCCGGAGGAGCTCGACCACGTCGTCGCCGCGAACGACAAGCAGCGCTTCGCCGTCGAGGGCGGCCGCATCCGCGCGAGCCAGGGCCACTCCGTCACCGTGAACCTCGGCCTGCCCCCGGCCGTGCCGCCGCCGTACCTCTACCACGGCACCGTGGCCCGGGCTCTCGACAGCATCCGCTCCGAGGGGCTGCGGCCCATGAATCGTCACCACGTCCACCTCTCGCCCGACCGCGCGACAGCTGTGCGCGTCGGCGCCCGGCGGGGCGTACCGGTAGTCCTCTCCGTGGACGCGGGGGCCATGCACCGGGCGGGACACCTCGTCCACGTCAGCGACAACGGGGTGTGGCTCACCGACTCCGTGCCTCCGGCCTTCCTGCGCCTGCGCTGACGGCCCCCGGCCGCCCTGCTCCGACCTTGTGGAGCATCAGCGCCGCATGCCGCCGAGGCCGGTCCTCAGGTCTTCGAGGTTCATCACCGGCTGCAGGCTGATCTTGGAGTTCACGTGGAACAGCGGCTCCAGCAGCGGCGGCATCTGAGCGGAGTCCTGCATGTCGAACACCATCAGACAGGTCCGCTGACCGTTCTGGACGGTGAAGTACGACGCCTCGGGCTTGAGATGCTCCACGACCTCCTCGATGACCTTCGGCATGGTTCCGTCGGACACGGCCTGGTTCGCGGTCTCGGTGTCCATCTGCGCGGTGAGCAGCATCCTCATGGCGACCCTTCTTCCTGCGAACCACCACCGGCGCCGTGCACACACGCGCGGGCAGGTCCGGCGGGGTTCCACTCCAGCGTCGCCCCGGCCTCCTGCCCCGGCAACCACTGCCACCCGTCCTGGGCGGCGTTCCCTCCGAGCCTGACGCCCCTGGTGGCCCACGGGGCCCGCCGGCCCTCACCGTAGAGTCGTCGTCATGACCTCCTCCCGCCGACTGAGCACCGTGATTCTGCCCATCCACCGCTGGAACGACGGTGGCCGAGCCCTCTGGGCGCGCGCCGAGGAGCTGGGCTTCCACGCCGCGTACACCTACGACCACCTGGCGTGGCGCACCTTCCGGGACCGCCCGTGGTTCGGGGCGGTCCCGACCCTGACCGCCGCCGCCGCGGCCACAGAGCGGCTCCGCCTGGGCACCCTCGTCACCTCGCCCAACTTCCGGCACCCGGTGACGCTCGCCAAGGACCTCATCACGCTGGACGACGTGTCCGACGGCCGGATCACCCTCGGCATCGGCGCCGGGGGCAACGGCTTCGACGCCACGACGCTGCGCCCGGTCGGTGAGGAGCCGTGGACGCCGCGGGAGCGCGCCGACCACTTCGACGAGTTCGTCCCGATGCTCGACCGGCTGCTCCGGGAGCCCTCGGTGACGCAGGAGGGCACGTTCTACGCCGCGAACGAGGCCCGGAACATTCCTGGTTGTGTGCAGCGGCCCCGGCTGCCCTTCGCGATCGCCGCCACCGGGCCGCGCGGGCTGAAACTCGCCGCCCGGCACGGCCAGGCGTGGGTGACCACGGGCGACCCGAAGCTCTTCGAGGCCGGGACCCCGGAGCAGTCCGTGGCCGCGATCCGGAACCAGATCAGCCGGCTCGGCGCGGCCTGTGAGGAGACCGGGCGGGACGTCGGTGAGCTGGACAAGATCCTGCTCACCGGTTTCACCCCGGACCGTCCGCTCCAGTCCTTCGACGCGTTCGTGGACTTCGCCGGCAGGCACTTCGAGCTCGGCTTCACCGAGATCGTCATCCACTGGCCGGTGCCCGACTCCGTCTTCACCGCGGACACCGAGCTGTTCGAGCGGATCGCCACCGAGGGCACGGCCCAGCTCGGCTGACCTCTCCGGTCGACCCCCTGGGCGGCTCTCCGGGCCGGGCGGCGAACCGTCCCGGCCCGGGCGTCCGACACTTCGGCGAGGGCTGCCGGCCGCTTCTGCCCCGGTAAGCACGCCTTCGCGCCGTCGGCATATGCCGAAGTCATGTTCCGCAGTTCAGAGGCTCGCGTTCTCAGATGTGCGCCCCTCTGCACGCCCGTGCGACTCCGTACGGGAGAATGACCGGGTGACCTCAGCTTCCGACTCGCCTCTGCCTGCCGTGACACGTCTGATCGCCACCGACCTGGACGGCACCCTGCTGCGCGACGACAAGACCCTGTCGGACCGTACGACCGCCGCCCTCACGGCAGCCGAGGAGGCGGGGATCGAGGTCTTCTTCGTCACCGGCAGGCCGGCCCGCTGGATGGACGTCGTCAGCGCCCACGTCCAGGGCCACGGCATGGCGATCTGCGCGAACGGGGCCGCGGTCGCCGACCTCCACGACGGCCGCCTCCTCAAGGTCTACCCGCTGGACCGCGACGTCGCCCTGGACGTCGTGGGCGTCCTGCGTGAGGCCGCCCCCGGTGTGTCGTTCGCCGTCGAGCTGGCCACCGGCATCCACTACGAGCCGGCCTACCCCCCGTTCCACATGGACCCGGGTGCGACGGTCGCCGTGGCCGAAAAGCTGCTGTACGAGGAGGTCCCCGGCACAGGCGCCCCGGTCCTGAAGGTCCTCGCCCACCACCCCGAGCTGGCTCCGGACGCCTTCCTCACGCTGGCCCGCGAGACCGCCGGGGGCCGTGCGTCCTTCACCAGGTCCAGCCCCACCGCGCTCCTGGAGATCAGCGGCCTTGGAGTCTCCAAGGCACGCACACTCGCCGCGTGCTGCGCGGAGCGCGGCATCTCACCGGACCAGGTGGTGGCGTTCGGGGACATGCCCAACGATGTGGAGATGCTGAGCTGGGCGGGCGCCTCCTTCGCCATGGGCAACGCGCACCCCGCCGCCCGGGCCGCCGCGTCCGGGGTGACGCTCAGGAACGACGAGGACGGTGTCGCGGTCGTCATCGAACGGATCCTGGCCGCGCGCTGAGGCTTCGGGCGGCTGAAGGCACAGGCAGCTGACGTCACGGGCGGCTGAGGCCACGCGCCGAAGCCGACGGCGCCGGGACACACGCGGCAGCGCTCCCCGCACGGTCAGAGCGGGACCTGCCAGGTCACCGTCGTACCGCCGCCGTCCTCCCCCGTGCCCGGCCCGAACCAGCTCGCGCCGCCCAGGGATTCCGCGCGCCTGGCGAGGTTCCGCAGACCGCTGCGCCGCCCCCCTTCCGGGATGCCCACCCCGTCGTCCGCGACCGTGAGCCGTACCGCCTCGCGACCGTCCGGCAGAACAGCGGTGGCGTCCACCCCCACATCGACGCGTGAGGCCTGCGCGTGCCGGAAAGTGTTGGACAGCGCCTCGCGCAGGGCCGCGATGAGATTCTTGCCCGCGAGCTCGCCCACGAGTGAGTCGATGGGACCGAGGAACCGGTGCGAGGGCATGAACCCCAGGGGCACCGCCGCCATGTTGATCTCCCGCAGTACCCGCGTCCTGAACCCGGCCGGCGCCTCGGCGGGCTCCTGCTGCAGCGCGAAGATGGCGGTGCGGATCTCCTGGATGGTCACGTCCAGTTCGTCGACGGCCCGTCCGACACCCTCCCGGACCGCGGGTACGGGCGAGCGCCGCTGCGCCCCCTCCAGCATGATCCCAGTGGCGAACAGACGCTGGATGACGAGGTCATGAAGGTCTCGGGCGATCCGGTCCCGGTCCTCGTAGACGGCGAGCCGCTCCCGGTCCCGCTGGGCCTCGGCCATCTTCAGCGCGAGCGCCGCCTGCGCAGCGAAGTGGGTGGCCAGGAGCCGCTCCGTCCGGGTGAACGACCGTCCTCCCCTTCGCCGCGGAATGGCGAGCGCGCCGAGCACCTGGCCGCCGCTGCGCAGGGGGAGCAGCATGTGCGGGCCGAACCGGTTGGCCAGCCTGGTGATCATCCGGGGGTCGGTGGCCGGGTCGTCCAGAAAGACCTCCTCGCCCCTGAGGAGCGCGGCCACCACGGGGCTCTGCGGCGGAATGATCACCCCGAGGGACGCGGACGGCTTGTCGCCCGCGACGGCGACGATCTCCAGGCCCCCTTCCTCGGCGGGGAGCAGCACGATTCCCGCCTCGGCGTCGGCGAGGCGCATCGCCTGCTCCGCGACGACGGCCAGTGCCTCGTCCGCGTCCCCGCCCGAGAGGAGAGCGGTGGTGACAGCGACCGAGCCGTTGATCCACCTCTCACGCTGCCTGGCCGCCTCGTACGTACGCGCATGGCCGATGGCGATCCCCGCCTCCGTGGCGAGCACCCGCAGCAGCTGCAGTTCGGCGTCGCCGAACGCCTCACCGCCCTGCTTCTCCATCACATAGAGATTGCCGAAGATCTTGCCCTGGACCCGGATCGGAACACCGAGGAACGTCCGCATCCTCGGGTGGCCGGGCGGGAAGCCTGCGAAGCGCGGGTCGGCCTCCAGATCCTCCAGCCGGATGGAGACGCCCTCCTCGATCAGGGCACCCAGCAGCCCGGTGTGTCCGTCGGGCGGGCGGCCGACCGCCTCGGCGGTCCCCTCGGGAACGCCATGGGAGACGAAGTCGCGCAGGCTCTCACCGGGCTTGTCGACGACCCCGATCGCCGCGTAGCGAGCACGGGCGAGCTCGGCCGCCGTCTCGCAGATGCGCTCCAGGGTGGAGTGGAGCTCAAGCCCTGTGCCGACGGACTTGGTGGCCTCCAGCAGCGCGGGGACACGGGCGGTCAGCGCGGGGGAGAGCCCCCGCAGGCTCGCGGCGGGCGGCCGTGCGGCTTCGGGCGATTCCTGCGGCTCCTGCTCCGGCATGACCCGAGCCTAATAAGCGATGAATCGTCCGGAAAGTCGGAACACGGTCCGCCCGCCGCCCTCAGGCGCGTACGGGCACCGCCTCCACCCGCCCCCTCGGCTCCGGTTCCGCACCGACCGGCTCCTGCTCGCGTGCGAGCATCCTGCGCAACGGCCCGTCCTGTGCGGCCAGATCGGCGTAGGGCCCCTGCTGGACCACTCGGCCGCCGTCCAGCACGAGGACCTCGTCCACGGCGTCGAGCCCGGCCAGCCGGTGCGTGATCAGCACTGTCGTACGTCCCTCAGTGGCGGCCAGCAGATCCGTGGTCAGCGCGTCCGCCGTCGCCAGGTCGAGGTGCTCAGCGGGCTCGTCGAGTACGAGTACGGGGAAGTCGGCGAGCAGCGCACGGGCCAGCGCCAGCCGCTGCCGCTGTCCGCCCGAGAGCCGGGCGCCGTGCTCGCCCACCAGCGTGTCCAGTCCGTCCGGCAGCGAGTCGGCCCAGTCCAGCAGCCTGGCCCCGGCGAGAGCGTCCCGGAGCTGGCGGTCCGTCGCACCGGTGCGGGCGAGCCGCAGGTTCTCGCGGATGGAGCTGTCGAAGACGTGCGCGTCCTGGGCACACAGCCCGACGAAGCTCCGGACCGTGTCCCCGTCCAGGGCGGATGCCTCGACACCACCGAGGCGGTACGTCCCCTCCTTGGCGTCCAGGAAGCGCAGCAGGACCTGCGCGAGCGTCGTCTTGCCCGAGCCGGACGGCCCCACGACCGCCACCCGCTTGCCGGGGAGCAGGGTCAGATCGACGGAGTGCAGGGCATCGTGCCCCGCGCCCTCGTACCGGGCCGACAGTCCTCGTACGTCGAGCGGGAAGGGCGAGGCGGGCGCCTCGGCGGGCTCGGCCGGTTCCTCGACCGGCACGGGAGCGTCCAGCACCTCGAAGACCCGCTCCGCGCTGCGCCGGACCCGCTGGCGGTACTGCACCGCGAGCGGCAGTCCCGTCACCGCTTCGAAGGCGGCGAGCGGCGTGAGGACTACGACGGCGAGCTCCACGCCTTCCAGCCGTCCGTCGAACGCGGCGGGCAGCGCGACGACCGCCGCGGCCACCACGGTGAGCCCGCAGATGAGGGCGGAGAGTCCGCCGCCGAGCGCGGTCGCGGTCGCCCCGCGGGAGGCGATCCGCGTGAGGACGGTGTCCGCGCCGCGCACCCGCTCCTTGCGGTCGGCCAGGGCACCCGCGACGGTCAGCTCGGCCGTCCCGCCGAGGAGATCGGCGACCCGGACGGACAGCTCGGCCCGGGCGGGCGCCAGTTGGCGCTCGGCACGCCTGGCGCAGACCCCGCTCAGCCAGGGCACGCCCACGCCCGCGAGCAGCAGTCCGACCGCCAGGACCGCGCCCGCGCCGGGGAGCAGCCAGCCGAGGAACGCCACCGACCCGGCCCCGACCGCGAGCGCGGTCCCGGCGGGCAGCAGCCAGCGCAGCCAGTAGTCCTGCAGGGCGTCCACATCGGAGACCAGCCGGGACAGCAGGTCGCCTCGTCGCGTGGTCCGGAGCCCGGCGGGCGCGATGCGCTCCAGTCCGCGGTACACGGAGACCCTGAGCTCGGCGAGCATCCTGAGCACCGCGTCATGGGACACCAGACGCTCGGCGTACCGGAAGACGGCTCGGCCGATGCCGAAGGCCCTGGTCGCGGTGACGGCGACCATCAGATACATCACCGGGGGCTGCTCGGACGCGCGCGAGATCAGCCATCCGGACACGGCCATGAGCCCGACGGACGACCCGACGGCGAGGCTGCCCAGCAGGAGCGCCAGGCCCAGCTTCCCGTGCTGCGATCCCGCGGCCTCCCGGACCCGGGCGAGCACCCGGCCGCCGGCCCTCGGGGCGGTGTCCTTCAGCAGCCCGGTCTCCCCCGCGCCGATCAGCTCGCGTGCGTAGGTACGGTCCGACGCCGCCGAACCGCCGGACGGCGCGGGCACCCGGGCAGCCGACGAGGCACCGGGGGAGGCGCTCACCGGCGGCCGGGGCCCGATCTCCACCACCCGGTCCGCCACCGGGAGCAGCGCGGGCCGGTGCACGACCAGCAGCACGGTGCGTCCCGTCGCCAGCCTCCGTACCGCGTCGACGATGCCTGCCTCCGTCTCGCCGTCCAGGCTCGCGGTCGGCTCGTCGAGCAGCAGCAGCGGCCGGTCGGCGAGGAACGCCCGGGCCAGAGCGATCCGCTGACGCTGGCCTGCGGAGAGACCGGCCCCGTCCTCACCCAGCGGTGTCAGGACGCCGTCCGGCAGAGCCTCGACGAAGTCATGGGCCCCCGCCTCCCGCAGGGCCTCCATGACCTCTTCGTCGCCGGCGTCCGGGCGGGCCAGCCGTACGTTCTCCGCGATCGTCCCGGCGAAGAGATGCGGACGCTGGGGCACCCAGGCGATCTGCTCGCGCCAGTGCTCGGGGGAGAGGCCGGCGAGACGGGTCCCGCCGACGCTCACCCGGCCCTCGTCGGGCACCGTGAATCCCAGCACCACGCTCAGGAGCGTCGACTTCCCCGCCCCGCTGGGGCCGACGAGGGCGACGGTCTCCCCCGGCTCGACGACAAGGGACGCGTCGTCGAGCGAGGGTTCCGTACGCCCCTGATGCCGGACCGTCACCCCGTCCAGCTCCAGACGAAGCGACTGCGGCACGTCCTCGGTGCCGCCCGCCACGGGCTCGGTCTCCAGTACCGCGAAGATCTCCTCCGCGGCCGAGAGCCCTTCCGCGGCGGCGTGGTACTGCGCGCCGACCTGGCGGATCGGGAGGTAGGCCTCCGGCGCCAGGATGAGAACGACCAGCCCCGTGTAGAGGTCGAGTTCTCCGTGGACGAGCCTCATCCCGATCGTCACGGCGACCAGCGCCACGGAGAGCGTCGCGAGCAGTTCGAGGGCGAAGGACGAGAGGAACGCGATCCGGAGCGTTTTCAGCGTGGCCGCGCGGTACTGCGAGGTGATCGTGCGGATCGATTCGGCCTGTGCCTTGGCCCGCCCGAAGACCTTCAGGGTCGGCAGTCCCGCGACCACGTCGAGAAAGTGCCCGGAGAGCCGCGAGAGCAGCCGCCACTGACGGTCCATCCGGGACTGGGTGGCCCATCCGATCAGGATCATGAAGAGCGGGATCAGCGGCAGTGTCACCACGATGATCGCCGCCGACACCCAGTCCTCGGTGACGATCCTGGCCAGAACCGCCACCGGTACGACGACCGCGAGGCCGAGCTGAGGCAGATAGCGCGAGAAGTAGTCGTCGAGTGCGTCCACCCCCCGGGTGGCCAGCGCGATGAGCGACCCGGTGCGCTGCCCGCTCAGCCAGTCCGGACCCAGGGCGGCGGCCCGCTCCATCAGCCGGCCGCGCAGCTCTGACTTGACGGCGGAACTCGCCCGATGGGCGGCCAGTTCCGTCAGCCAGGCCACGAAAGCCCGGCCCAGCGCGACTGCGGCGAGCAGGATGAGTGGGGTGCGCAGTCCGGAGACGGTCAGCCCCTGCTCGAAGCCGCCCACCACCACCTCGGCGATGAGCATGGCCTGAGCGATGACCAGAGCGGCTCCGACCAGCCCGAGCGCGACCACGGCCGCCAGGAAGAAGCGAGTGGCGCGGGCGTACCGGAGCAGGCGCGGGTCGATCGGTTTCACGTGAAACAGCTCCCCTGTGAGCTCAGGTCCGGCGCGGTGGCGACATTCATCGCATGCCGGCTGGTGTCGGGCGCGCCGAGAGATGCGGCGCGCGCCATCGGGTTCAGTGCGCCTCGGGTTCGGTACGTCTCGGCTTCCGTGCACCTCGGTTCCGTACACATCGGCCTCGTACACGTCGGTTCGGTGCGCGTCGGTTCGGTGCGCGTCGGTTCGGTGCGCGTCGGTTCAGTGCGCGTCGGCGATGTGCTGCGTGCCGATGCGCTTGCGGAACACCCAGTACGTCCAGCCCTGGTAGAGCAGCACCACCGGCGTGGCGATGCCGGCGCACCAGGTCATGATCTTGAGGGTGTAGGGGCTCGACGAGGCGTTGGTGACCGTCAGGTTCCAGGCGTCGTTCAGCGAGGACGGCATGACGTTCGGGAAGAGCGTCAGGAAGAGCATCGCCACGGCCGCGGTGATGGTCAGACCCGAGAAGGCGAAGGACCAGCCTTCGCGTCCCGCCGAGATCGCTCCGATGGCCAGGACCAGCGTCACCACGGCGCCGGCCATCGCGACCAGGCTCCAGCCGTTGCCGTTGTCGGCCTGGGTCCAGAGGAGGAAGACCAGCGCGACCACAGCGGTGGCCAGGCCCAGCTTGAAGGCCAGCGCACGCGCCCGCTCCCTGATGTCCCCGACCGTCTTGAGCGCGGCGAACACCGCCCCGTGGAAGGTGAAGAGGAACAGCGTGACCAGTCCGCCCAGAAGGGCGTACGTGTTGAGCAGGTCCCAGAGGTTGCCGACGTACTCCATGTCGGCGTCGATCTTCACCCCGCGGACGATGTTCCCGAAGGCCACACCCCAGAGCACGGCCGGGATCAGCGAGGTCCAGAAGATCGCGTGTTCCCAGTTGGTCTGCCAGCGTTCCTCGGGCCGCTTCGCCCGGTACTCGAAGGCCACCCCACGCACGATCAGGCAGATCAGGATGATCAGCAGGGGCAGATAGAAGCCGGAGAACAGGGTGGCGTACCACTCCGGGAAGGCGGCGAAGGTCGCGCCGCCCGCGCTGAGGAGCCATACCTCGTTGCCGTCCCAGACCGGCCCGATCGTGTTGATCAGGACACGGCGTTCCTTGCGGTTCCTGGCCAGCAGCTTGGTGAGGACCCCGATGCCGAAGTCGAATCCCTCCAGGAAGAAGTAGCCGGTCCAGAGAACGGCGATGAGCACGAACCAGACGTCGTGGAGTTCCATCTCTCAGCTCCGCTTGCTCTCAGTAGGAGAAGGCCATCGGCCGGTCGGCGTCCTCGTCATGACCGCCGATCCGGGTGGGCGGGTTGAGGTCGGCCTCGGTGAGCTCGGGGGGACCGGCCTTGACGTACTTCACGAGCAGCTTGACCTCGATGACGGCAAGCACCGCGTAGAGCGCCGTGAAGCCGATCATGGAGGTGAGGATCTCCCCCTGCGAGACCCCGGGAGAGACTCCGTCACGGGTCTGGAGCACCCCGTACACCACCCAGGGCTGACGTCCCATCTCGGTGAAGATCCAGCCCCAGGAGTTGGCGATCAAGGGGAAGAGCATGGTCCAGAGGGCCGTGATCCAGTAGATCCTGGCGAACTTCGGGCTCAGCGCCTTGTTCCTGAACAGGACCAGATTCGGCACCTCGTCCTCCCCGGTGCGCAGCGCCGGTGGCAGCAGGAACTTCCGGCGTGTGAGCCACAGCCCCAGCAGACCGAGTCCGAAGGACGCCATGCCGAAGCCGATCATCCAGCGGAAGCTCCAGAAGGCGACCGGGATGTTGGGCCGGTAGTCACCGGGGCCGTAGGTCTCCTGCAGTTGCTCGTTGATGTCGTTGATGCCGGGAACGTACGAGGTGAAGGTGTTGTCCGCGAGGAAGGAGAGCACGCCGGGGATGGAGATCTCCACGTCGTTGTGCCCTTGGGCGACATCACCGACCGCGAAGAGCGAGAACGGTGCGCCCTCCTCGCCCTCCCACAGGGCCTCCGCCGCGGCCATCTTCATCGGCTGCTGCTTGAACATCACCTTGCCGAGCGTGTCTCCGCTCACAGCGGTGAGCATGCCCGCCGCCACGACCGTGACCAGTCCGACCCTCAGCGAGGTGCGCATCACCCGGATGTGCCTCTTGCGGGCCAGGTGGAAGGCGGAGATGCCGACCATGAACGCGCCGCCGACGAGGAAGGCCGCCGTGATGGTGTGGAAGAACTGGGTGAGGGCGGTGTCCTGGGTGAGCACCTTCCAGAAGTCGGTGAGCTCGGCACGGCCGCGTTCCTCGTTGATCCGGTAGCCGACCGGGTGCTGCATCCAGGAGTTGGCCGCCAGGATGAAGAACGTCGAGAGGATCGTGCCGATGGACACCATCCAGATGCAGGCGAGGTGGATCTTCTTCGGCAGCTTGTCCCAGCCGAAGATCCACAGGCCAATGAAGGTGGACTCGAAGAAGAACGCGATCAGCGCCTCGAAGGCGAGCGGAGCTCCGAAGACATCACCCACGAACCGCGAGTAGTCGGACCAGTTCATGCCGAACTGGAACTCCTGCACGATGCCGGTGACCACACCCATGGCGATGTTGATCAGGAAGAGCTTGCCCCAGAACTTGGTGGCCCTGAGGTACTTCTCGTTGTCCGTCCGCACCCACGCGGTCTGCAGGCCGGCGGTGAGCGCCGCGAGCGAGATCGTCAGAGGGACGAACAGGAAGTGGTAGACGGTGGTGATGCCGAACTGCCAACGCGCCAGAGTCTCTGGTGCCAGAGCCAGGTCCACGCCGCTTCTCCTTACGTCGCCGTGATCACCGCCACAGCTCGCCCCATTAATCCACCCGATCACGGGAGAAACGGGACTAGCTTGTGAACGCGTTCACATTCACAAGCATTATGGCGCACACCTTTTCGAGGCCGTCGAGCGGGGGGTGGTTTCCAGCCGATCCCGCCGAGCCGGGCGAAACGGACAGAGCCCGTCGCGCACGGAGCAGCGCCCCCGTGGCCACCGGGGCAGCACCCGCTTCAGGCACGACAGCGGCCCCGGACCTCATGGAGCGAGGTCCGGGGCCGCCGGAGATCAGGGGGCCTGCCGAGGCCGCCACGTTCGCGAAGGGGCTCGCCCGCCATGGCCGCCGGAGATCAGGGGCACCCGACGTGCCCGCAGGAGATCGCGAGGGGCGCGCCTGCGGCAGTCGGAGGGCGCGCGCCGTCACAGCTCCTGTCGGTACGCCTCCGCCACCTTCAGGAACACGTCGTTGGCCTCGGACTCCCCGATCGTGACCCGCACACCCTCACCTGCGAACGGCCGCACGACCACACCGGCCCGCTCACAGACCCCGGCGAAATCGAGCGTGCGGTCCCCGAGCCTCAGCCAGACGAAGTTCGCCTGGGACTCCGGAACGGTCCAGCCCTGCCGCACGAGACCCTCGTACACCCGGGCACGCTCGCCCACCAGCGCTCCGACCCGCCCCAGCAGTTCGTCCTCGGCGCGCAGCGACGCGACGGCGGCGTCCTGGGCGACCTGGCTGACGCCGAAGGGGACGGCCGTCTTGCGCAGCGCCGCCGCGACGGGCTCGTGCGCCACCGCGAAGCCGACCCGCAGGCCCGCGAGGCCGTAGGCCTTGGAGAAGGTGCGGAGCACGGCGACATTGGGCCGCTCCCGGTAGATCTCGATGCCGTCCGGCACCTCCGGGTCCCGGATGAACTCCTTGTACGCCTCGTCGAGCACCACCAGCACGTCGGAGGGCACCCGGTCCAGGAACCGCTCCAGCTCCGCCCTGCGCACCACGGTGCCGGTCGGGTTGTTCGGGTTGCAGACGAAGATCAGCCGCGTCCGGTCAGTGACCGCTCCGGCCATGGCGTCGAGGTCGTGCACCTCACCGCCGGTCAGCGGCACCTTGACGGAGGTCGCACCGCTGACCTGGGTGATGATCGGGTACGCCTCGAACGAGCGCCAGGCGTAGATGACCTCGTCGCCCGGACCCGACGTGGCCTGGAGCAGCTGCTGGGCGACACCGACCGAGCCGGTGCCGGTGGCCAGATGCGAGACGGGCACACCGAAGCGGTCGGCCAGCTCGTTCATCAGGCCGGTGCACGCCATGTCCGGATACCTGTTGAAGGAGGCGGCAGCGGCGAGCGCCGACTCCATGACACCGGGCAGCGGGGGATACGGGTTCTCGTTGGAGGACAGCTTGAAGGCAACCGCTCCCTCGGCGCCCGCCGGCTTGCCCGGCACATACGCAGGGACACCGTCCAGCTCGGCGCGCAGCTTGGGGCTCGTCTCGCTCACCGCAGATCCTCCTCGACCGTCCGTACACATCAATACTGCTCACCCTATGAGGATTGGGCGCGCCTGCGAATGGCCGGAAGCCAGGAATCCTCCGCTCCGGCAGGAAACGCCGGGCATGCATGACTCCGGCACCCTTCGGCAGGGGGAGTGCCGGGCATCCCGCCGCGCGCCGGTCGCTCACTCCGTGGCGCGCATCCCCCGAACAGGTGAGTTGAGACCTCTTCGAGACATGAGCCATTCAGCAGGTCCATGCGCGTCGATGCATGACACATCGACCTACAGACCCCAAACACCCATGCTTAGCAAGGCATTTACACCCTTCTGATCATGCAGAAACGTGCCTGTCAACGTGTGCATATGCGACCGGCCCAACCGGGCGCCGGAGCCCTACTATCGGCTCGCTATGACAGCAGCAGGGAAGCACCAGGTGAGCCGGACAGAGACACCCCGGCGCAGCGGCCGGCAAGGACGGGCGGGCATCCGGGATGTGGCCGCGGCGGCCGGAGTCTCCATCACGACCGTGTCCGACGCCCTCAACGGCAAGGGCAGGCTCCCGGACGCCACGCGCCGCCATGTCCGCGAGGTCGCAGAACGACTGGGTTACCGCCCGTCCGCCGCGGCCCGAACCCTCCGTACCGGCAAGTCGGGCCTCATCGGCCTGACCGTGACCACCTACGGGGATGAACCTTTCACCTTCACGGAGTTCGCGTACTTCGCGGAGATGGCGAGAGCGGCCACATCGGCCGCCCTCGCCCGTGGCTACGCCCTCGTGATCCTGCCCGCCACGTCCCGCCACGACGTCTGGTCCAACGTGGCCCTCGACGGAACGGTCGTGATCGACCCCTCCGACCAGGACCCCGTGGTCACCGAACTCGTGCGCCAGGGGCTCCCCGTCGTCTCCGACGGGCGCCCGGCAGGATCACTTCCGGTCACCGCCTGGGTGGACAATGATCACCGCGCGGCCGTCCTCGACCTCCTGGACCACCTGGCCGCCGCGGGAGCACGCCGCATCGGGCTGCTGACGGGCACCACCACCGACACGTACACCCGTCTCTCCACCACCGCCTACCTCCACTGGTGCGAGCGGGTGGGCCAGGATCCGGTCTACGAGTCCTATCCCGCCCACGACCCCTGCGCCGGCGCCGTCGCCGCCGACCGCCTCCTCGCCCGCCCCGACCGCCCCGACGCCGTCTACGGGCTCTTCGACCCCAACGGGACCGATCTCCTCGCCGCCGCGCGCCGCTACGGCCTGCGGGTCCCCGACGACCTCCTGCTGGTCTGCTGCAGCGAGTCCACCGTCTACGCGTCGACCGAACCCCCGATCACCACGCTCTCGCTCAAGCCGCGCAGAATCGGCACGGCAGTCGTCCAGCTCCTCATCGACGCCATCGAAGGGGTCGAGCACGACGGTCCGGTGGAGCAGGTGATACCGACAGAGCTCATCGTCCGCACGTCCTCGCAACGGCGCCCGCCACGCACCACGGTCAGCGCACCCCGCTCGCCTGCCGGGGACTGATCGGATCAATCCGGACCAAAAGGTCGGTGAACCAGCTGTGCGTACGGATTCACCACCCCTGGTGCGTCACACAGCACGATCCGCATTCCTATGATGGGCGCACGACACCGCGGACCACCTCTACCAGGCAGGGCCCGTCAGGTGTACGGAGGCGCGACGGTGGTGGAGGGGTCGATGACTCAGGGGGCCGGTCAGGAACCCGTAGTGCGGACAGCGACGTTGCGCGACTTCCGCGTACCGCCGTATGCGCAGGTGCCGATGGGCCCGCCCTTGCCGCACCCCGGCAACGCCGGCGTGGGCGAGGAGCCGCCGGAGGGGTACACCCCCACCGAGCGCGATCTGCCCGTGATCAATCGCGGTGACACCGTCCAGGTGCGGACCGTCCCCGAGCCCCGGCCCGCCGACGACCGGGGCCGCGGTCCGCTGTACGTCGTCGGTGACGTCCACGGTTATCTGGACGAGCTCCTGGCGGCTCTCGGCGAGCAGGGCCTGATCGACGCCGACGGCGGATGGGCGGCCGGCAACGCCAGGCTCTGGTTCCTCGGCGACTTCACCGACCGGGGCCCGGACGGCATCGGTGTCATCGATCTCGTCATGCGCCTCTCCGCGGAGGCCGCGGCGGCAGGCGGGTATTGCAAGGCCCTCATGGGCAACCACGAGCTGCTGCTGCTCGGCGCGAAGAGGTTCGGCGACACCCCGGTGAACTCCGGCGCGGGCACCGCGACCTTCCAGGCCGCCTGGCTCCTCAACGGCGGTCAGAAGACCGACATGGAGCGGCTCCAGGACGTCCATCTCCAGTGGATGTCCCGGCTCGACGCGGTCGTCGAGGAGGACGGGCATCTGCTGATGCACTCCGACACGACGGCCTACCTCGACTACGGGTCCACCATCGAGGACGTCAACGACACGGTGCACGCCATTCTCACGCGCAACGACGCCGACGAGTGCTGGGACCTCTTCCGCAAGCTCACCAAGCGGTTCGCCTTCCGCGACGAGGGCGGCGCGCAGGCCGTGCGCGAGCTGATGTCGACGTACGGCGGACAGCGCGTCGTCCATGGCCACAGCCCTATTCCGTACCTGCTGGGCGAGGTCGGCTCGGAGGACGGCGAGGACACGGCACGCCCCGTGGTGGACGGCCCGCACGTCTACGCGGACGGGCTGGCCATCGCCATGGACGGCGGAGTGACCATGGCCGGAAAGCTGTTGGTAGTCCAACTTCCCCTGCATGACTGAGGAGTACGCGGGAAGGCGCATCACGACCCGACTCCGTCGGCGGCTGGGCCTATTTCCGGAAACCCCCTGTCACCCCGTGCCGTAGGCGCTCTACCATCGGCGTATCAGTAGCAGGCTCTCCTCCGTTTCCGCCCGATTGCCCGGCCCCACGCGGTCGATCAGGCCTTACGGAGCATCGGGGGATGCACATGAAAAGCGCTCCGCACCTGCTGGCCGAGGACCGCCCCGAATACGAGCGGATCCTTGCCGACGCGCTGCGTCACGCCCACGAACGACCGGATCTGGACGGAGTCGGCGACCGGCTCAACGCGGAACAGCTGCGGACGATGGCCCTGGACGCCACGCCCCTGATCACCGCTGCCGCCGCCACCGAGTACGAGCACTACGTGAAGGTCCGCGGCGAACTGCGCGGACCGGACGATCCGGGGGCCCACGACTCCGTCCTCGAACCCGCCACGCACGAACCGGATCCCGCGGGCGCCGGCACCCTTGCGGTGATCACCGTGCTGGCTCCCGTCCTCGCGGGCGCGGCCGCCCTGATATTCCTGCTGGTCGGTTACGTCCTCAAGGCGCTCAGCCCGGAGCCGGCCTTCGCCGGGACCCTGGTCACCGCCGGATGGTTCTTCGCCGCCGTCGCCGCCGCCGCCATCCTCGTGGCGGCGGTCGGGCTCCTCCTCACCGCGTTGCGCAACGGCGCCACCGCGCTGCCCGCCGTGGACGAGGAGGAGGAGCTTCCGGAGGACGTGGCCCGCGCCAGGGAGGCCTGGCGCCACGCCCTGCTGGAGCGCGGCATCCTGCCCTTCCTGCGGGACGCGCTCGCCGACCCGACCGCAGGACCCGCAGCGAGGACGCCGCACAGGTCGGCCCATCGCATCCCGAAGATCGGCTACAGCAGACCGGACTTCACCGGGCCCCAGGACGGGCCTTCGGCCGGGCCGCGCCCCACCTTCACGAGTCCGGACTTCACCAGCCCGGACTTCGGCGGGCCCGAGCACCAGCCGGAGTGACCGCAGGCGCGGCACGGGGTTCGCGTACGTCTCCGCGTCGCACCTGCCGCCTCCGCCTCCGGTCTGACGCCCGGCCTGGCGGGCCCGCCTCCGCCGAGGCGGCCGGGTCAGCCGGCCGACCCGCCGCCCGTCTCCGCGATCGGCAGGTAGACCCTGTTGCCCGCCGCCGCGAACTCCCTGGACTTCTCGGCCATCCCCGCCTCGATGTCAGCCTGTTCGTCCCCGTGCTCCCGCCGGATGTCGTGGGAGATCTTCATCGAGCAGAACTTCGGGCCGCACATCGAGCAGAAGTGCGCCGTCTTCGCGGGCTCCGCCGGCAGGGTCTCGTCATGGAACTCCCGTGCCGTGTCCGGATCCAGGGCCAGGTTGAACTGATCCTCCCAGCGAAACTCGAACCGCGCGTCCGACAGCGCGTCGTCCCACTCCTGCGCCCCCGGGTGCCCCTTGGCGAGGTCCGCCGCGTGCGCCGCGATCTTGTACGTGATGACGCCCGTCTTCACGTCGTCGCGGTTCGGCAGCCCCAGGTGCTCCTTGGGCGTGACGTAACAGAGCATCGCCGTCCCCCACCAGGCGATCATCGCCGCACCGATGCCCGACGTGATGTGGTCGTAGGCGGGAGCGACGTCCGTGGTCAGCGGGCCCAGCGTGTAGAACGGCGCCTCTTCGCAGATCTCCTGCTGGAGATCGATGTTCTCCTTGATCTTGTGCATCGGGACGTGCCCCGGGCCCTCGATCATCGTCTGGACGCCGAACCTCTTCGCGACGGTGTTGAGTTCGCCGAGGGTGCGGAGTTCGGCGAACTGCGCCTCGTCGTTGGCGTCGGCGATGGAGCCCGGACGCAGCCCGTCGCCGAGCGAGTACGTCACGTCGTAGGCCGCGAGGATCTCGCAGAGCTCCTCGAAGTGCTCGTACAGGAACGACTCCTTGTGGTGCGCGAGGCACCAGGCCGCCATGATCGACCCCCCGCGGGAGACGATCCCGGTCTTGCGCCGGGCCGTCAGCGGGACGTACGGCAGCCGGACTCCGGCGTGCACCGTCATGTAGTCGACGCCCTGCTCGGCCTGTTCGATCACCGTGTCCTTGTAGATCTCCCAGGTCAGCTCCTCGGCCCGGCCGTCGACCTTTTCCAGGGCCTGGTAGAGGGGCACCGTGCCGATCGGGACGGGGGAGTTGCGCAGGACCCACTCACGGGTCGTGTGGATGTTGCGGCCGGTGGAAAGGTCCATGACCGTGTCGGCGCCCCACTGGGTGGCCCAGGTCATCTTGTCCACCTCCTCCTCGATGGAGGACGTGACCGCGGAGTTGCCGATGTTGGCGTTGACCTTCACCAGGAACCGCTTGCCGATGATCATCGGCTCGGTCTCCGGGTGGTTGACGTTGGCCGGAAGGACGGCCCGGCCCGCGGCGATCTCCTCGCGCACGACCTCCGGTCCGACGTTCTCCCTGATCGCCACGTACTCCATCTCCGGGGTGATCTCCCCCCGGCGGGCGTACGCGAGCTGCGTGACCGGCCGCCCATCGCGGCTGCGGCGAGGCTGACGGGGGCGGCCGGGGAAGACCGCGTCGAGGTTGCGCAGGCCACCGCGCGGCGACGTGTGCTTGAGCCCGTCGTCCTCGGGGCGCGCGGGGCGGCCCGCGTACTCCTCGGTGTCCCCGCGGGCGGTGATCCAGTTCTCCCGGAGGGGCGCGAGGCCCCGGCGTACATCGGTGTCGGTGGCGGGATCGGTGTACGGCCCGGACGTGTCGTACAGCGTCACGTCCTTGCCGTTGGTGAGGTGCACCTGACGGACCGGCACCCGGAGGTCCGGGCGCGAGCCCTGGACGTATCCCTTGTGCCAGCCGATGGACTTCCCAGCCTCGTCGCTCTTCTGAACATCCTGCGCATTCTGCGCAATTCGCCCCGAGGCAGGCGTGCGTGCGTCCGCTGTGGTCATGAGACCTACTCCCTACGCCGGCATTACCCGGTAACAGGTTCGGCGGTCGGCGCAGCGTGTCCCGTATGGATGTACGGAGGTCAGCGCCCTCTCAGCCCGGTGCTCCGAGCTCCCGCGTGTGCAAATGTGCCTCCACGCTAACCTCCGGTCCCGCGTGCTGACCAGAGGGCCTCCCCCGTTCTTGGGATGATCGCCCCGTGACGTCTCCCGGAAGCGCCCCCGAACCACACGGCCCCGCGACAGGAAGTTCGCAGAGCCATGTGCACGCCCACTCGCACACTCACGGCCCCGCCGCGCCCGTGTCCAAGCACCTGCGCAAGGTCATCGCCGCCGTGGTGATCCCCTTCGCCACGGCGGTGCTCGTCGGCCTCGTGGCCTTCTGGCCAGGCGGCGCACCCGCCCATGAGCGCACAGGTGTCGGCTTCGACCGGCAGACCCAGGACGGGCGGGTGACGAAGGTCGTGTCGGTCGACTGCGCGGACGTCAACGCCTCCCAGGTGCCGGCGACCGGCGACACGTCCACGGCCTCGGGGCAGGAGGCCGTCAACGAGCAGTCCGGGGAGTGCAAGAAGGCCACGGTCGAGGTGACGACCGGTGACGACAAGGGCCGTACGTTCGTCGAGGTCATCCAGCCGGACGCCCCCCGGCAACTGCGCGAAGGGCAGAAGGTGGTCGTGGCGTACGCGCCCGACGCCCCCCGCGACCTGCAGTACTCGGTGACGGACCTGGACCGCTCGGTCCCGATGGCCCTGCTGGCCGGGATCTTCGCCCTCGCGGTCATCGTGGTCGGCAGGATGCGCGGGCTGATGGCGCTGATCGCGCTCGTCGTCTCCTTCGGCGTGCTGACCCTGTTCATCCTGCCCGCGATCCTGCAAGGGTCGAATCCGCTGGTGGTCGCGGTGATCGGGTCGAGCGCCATCATGCTGATCGCCCTCTACACCTGCCACGGACTGACGGCCCGCACCTCCGTGGCCGTGATCGGCACCCTCATCTCACTGCTGCTGATCGGGCTGTTGGGCTCCCTGTTCATCGGCTGGGCCGGCCTGACCGGCAACACGGACGACAACACCGGTCTCATCCACGGGCTGTATCCGGAGATCGACATGAGCGGCCTGCTGCTGGCCGGTGTGATCATCGGTTCGCTCGGTGTGCTCGACGATGTGACCGTCACCCAGACGTCGGCGGTCTGGGAACTCCACCAGGCGGACCCGACGATGGGCGTACGACGGCTCTACCGGGCAGGTATCAGGATCGGGCGCGACCACATCGCCTCGGTGGTCAACACCCTCGTACTCGCCTACGCGGGCGCCGCGCTTCCCCTGCTGCTGCTCTTCTCCATCGCCCAGAGCAGCGTGGGCACGGTGGCCAACAGCGAGCTGGTCGCGGAGGAGATCGTCCGGACGCTGGTGGGATCTATCGGGCTGGTCGCCTCGGTGCCGGTGACGACGGTGCTCGCGGCCCTGGTGGTCTCCGCGGACCGTACGGGGCTCGGCGCGGAAGCCGGAGCTCCTGCACCCGCACGGACCGGGAGGGGCCGACGTCGCAAGGCGTGAGCCAGGACGCCGGACTCATGGCCCCGGACCACCGGTGTTCGATGTTCAGCCGGACCTTCCTGGTCAGCCGGCGTTCTGTTCCTTGGCCAGGATGCGGCCGAGCGCCTCTTCAAGATTGCCGTCGAAGTCACCCAGCGTGTGCTCCTGTCCCAGTGGCACCAGCTTGTCCGTCCGGTCGAGAAATGCCACAAGAGGCGCCGTTCCGGCCCGGAAGAGCGCACGGTCGGCGCCGACCTGAAGACGGATGTGTACATCGGAGAGCCCTTCGGGCTCGGTCGGGCCGATGTGCACATCCCCGTCACCACTGGGGCTGTTGAGACCGTCGAGCAGCAGCTCGCGGCCGAAAGCCCAGGTGACGGGGGCGTCACCGGGGAGGTGGAAGGTCATCCGGATCGCATACGGATCGCTGACCTCGTACCGGAGCTCCACAGGAATACGGAACGAGAGCTCCTCGGAGACGAGGAAGCTCATCATGACCTCTGCTTGAACCGACTCGCGCATCGTTCAACCCCGCAGTAGATGAATCTGGCCAGGAATGATCCCCCATGGCCCTATTGACGCCATCGTGGTGCAAGCGATAGCAGATCACAAGGAGTGATTTTTCAGATACTGATAGAGAACACGAACGAGCGCAAGAGGGTGGTCACTTCGCAGCGTAGTTGTTCGACTGCGGCAAGCAACCGTTCTTCTTGGTGCAAGGGGAGAGAAACAGCCATCGCCGCCACGGCAGAACCGACAGTGATCGGAATGGCAGCGCAGACCGTTCCGATGGCGTACTCCTGTCGTTCAATGACAGGTTCCGTACGTTTCATCGATCGCAACCGGTCCAGAAACGCCTGACGGTCCCTTACGGAGTAACGCGTCAGCTGCCGGACGGGATGCCGGTCCAGATGATCCTCCCGCGCGCGCTCGTCGAGCTGGCCCAGGAGGCACTGCCCGAGAGCGTGCGCATGGCCCGTCTCACGGAACGAGACCCACTCACGCACCGCGGGGCATGAGGGGGTGTCGGCCACGGCGACCATCTCGATCTCGCCCTCGCGGTACAGGGCGCAGTACACCGGGGCACCGATGACGTCCGCCCAGTGCGCGAGCGAGTCGACGATCACACCGGGACGAGGAGTCGCTGGGCCGCCGCCCAGCCGCTCGGCAGCGGCGCCGAAGAGGAAGACGCCGTTCTCCCTGCGGAGATAGCCCTCATGGGTCAGGGTGCGCAGCAGGTGGTAGGCGGTGGGGAGCGGCAGGCCCGCCTCCCGGGCGAGCTGCTTCGCCGGTGCCCCGTCCCGATGGGTGCCCACAGCCTCCATAAGTCTCAACGCCCGCTGAACGGAACCGATCAACGTCGGGACAGCGGTACTCGATGCCGTGGTCACAGGTCACCCCCAGGCATGGTGACGGGCTGTCAGCCCTCCCGCGGGGGCCGCCCCCACGGGCCCGCCGCGAGCCTGGGGTCCGGAGACCGGACAGTCGCACAAACCACTGGGCAGGATGGTGACGGACCGTCATTTCCCAGCTGGCGGCAGCGGTACGCAACTGTATCGGCACGTTCAGTCACGAGTGAGGTTTCATCCCGGACTTAGCTCAGCTGGGCTAACGGCCGAATCCGCGGCCGGACACCTGTCCGTCACGCCGTCACACGATCCGGCGTACGCCTGCCGTTCCTACCAGTCGCTGCGCTCGGACGAGGACATGAACTTCCGTACGACGAAGATCAGACCGCCCACCAGGACGACGAAGACCAGCGCCTTGAACAGCAGCCCGACGACGAACCCGACCACGCTGGCGATCAGGCCGCCGAACACCACGATCGCGATCAGGGGCACCGCGACCCACTTCACCCACCAGGGCATCCCCGCGAAAATCTCCCGCACCGCCATCGCCGTTACCTCGTCTCTGTGAGTACCTGCTGCTTCGATGCTAGAGGCGCGGGGGAGGCCGACGGGGTGCCGGGAGCCCTTGAAGTCCCCTGAGCGGTCCCCTAGGGAACGCGGGGGCCGGCGACCACCGGCCCCTGAGGGGAAGCCCGGGGCGCTCAGCCCTCCGGCGGGGAGAAGACCACCATCACCCTGAGGTCCTCGGTGATGTGGTGGAATTTGTGCGCTGTCCCGGCGGGAACGTAGACGACGCTCCCCCGCCCCACCTGTGTGGTCTCCATGCCGACCGTGATCGAGGCCCGGCCGCTCACGACGAAGTACACCTCGTCCTGCTTGTGCGGCTGCTGGGGGTCGAGCTCGCCGGCGTCCAGGGCGTACAGGCCGACGGACATGTTGCGTTCCCTGATGAACTGCAGATAAGCGCCGTCGTTGGCGGCGCGTTCCGCCTCCAGCTCGTCGAGTCTGAATGCCTTCATCGTCCGTCCGCCCCTCGCGCCCGTGCTCGGCTGTCCTGCCGGTGTCCACCACCGATCATGTCTGCCACGATCAGACACATGAAGAATTTCGTAGTCAAGACGATCGCCAACGCGGGTGCGCTGGCCGTGGCCATCTGGCTGCTCCAGGACATCACGCTCACCGGTGACAACACCGGGCGCAAGGTGCTCACGCTGATACTGGTGGCGCTGCTGTTCGGCCTGGTGAACTTCATCGTCAAGCCGTTCGTGAAGCTCCTCACCCTGCCCCTGTTCATCCTGACGCTCGGGCTGATCACGCTGGTGGTCAACGCCCTCATGCTGCTGCTGACCTCCTGGCTCGCCGACCTCGTGAATCTGAACTTCCATGTCGACGGTTTCTGGACCGCGGTCCTGGGCGGCCTGATCATCTCGGTCGTGTCCTGGGCCCTCAACGTCGTGCTGCCCGACGAGGACTGAACCAGCACCTGACGGGCGCGGTCCGGACGGTCCGGTGAACACCGGGGAGAGATCCCGGTGCAGGCCGGAGAGGTTCCGGTGCACGCAGGAGAGGTTCCGGTCCACGCCGGAGAGACGAGGAGAGAACGATGAGCACCACGGGCGACGGAACACGAGCGGTCCGAGCGGGCCTTCCCGAACCGGAGCAGTACGAACCCACGCTCCCGGGTCCCGTCTTCGCCGCGCACTTCCATCTGTCCGGCGAGCCGGTCGGCCCCTATACCTACGGTCGCGAGACGAACCCGACCTGGACCCACCTGGAACGGGCCATCGGCGAGCTGGAGGCCCCGGGGGAGCAGGTCGGGACGACGGTCTTCGCCTCCGGGATGGCGGCCGTATCGGCCGTGCTCCTCTCCCAGGCGCGCATGGGCGACGTCGTGGTCCTGCCGGGCGACGGCTACCAAGCGCTCCCCCTTGTACGGGAACAGCTGGAGGCGTACGGCGTCGAGGTGCGCACCGCGCCGACCGGCGGCAATGCCCAGCTGGAGCTTCTGGACGGGGCGAAGCTGCTGTGGATCGAGACGCCCTCCAACCCCGGGCTCGACGTCTGTGACGTGCGCGCGCTCGTGGAGGCCGCGCACGCGGCGGGTGTGCTGGTCGCGGTCGACAACACGCTGGCCACCCCACTGGGGCAGCGCCCCCTCGAACTGGGGGCGGACTTCTCGGTGGCCAGCGACACCAAGGGCATGACCGGGCACGGAGACATCCTGCTCGGCCATGTGAGCTGCCGGGATCCGGAGCTCACCGCGGGGGTACGCCGCTGGCGCAAGGTCGTGGGGGCGATCCCCGGCCCGATGGAGGCCTGGCTCGCGCACCGTTCGCTGGCCACGCTGCAGCTGCGGATCGACCGGCAGTGCGCGACCGCACTCGCCCTGGCCGAGGCACTGGCCGGGCGTGCGGACGTGGCAGGGCTGCGCTACCCGGGACTGCCCGGTGATGCCTCGTATCCGACGGCCGTCCGGCAGATGCGGCGCTTCGGCTCCGTGGTCTCGTTCGTGCTGGCCGACGAAGCCACGGCGGAGCGTTTCCTCGCCGGGCTCCGGCTGGTCGACGACGCGACCAGTTTCGGCGGGCTGCGCTCCACCGCCGAGCGCCGGGCGCGCTGGGGCGGGGACGCGGTACCCGAGGGCTTCATCCGCTTCTCGGTCGGAGCCGAGGACCCGGAGGATCTGCTCGCGGACGTGGAACGCGCCCTGGACGAGGCCGCGCGCTGACGTCGGGGCCCTCTCTGACCGGACCCGCAGTCCGAGTCCGGCGCTCTCCCGTCCGGTGCTGGTTCCGGTTCCGTCCCTGGTCCTGGCAGGGCCGGACCGGGACGGGCGTCCCCGTCGACCGGCCCGGCCCTGCCCGGGACGGGTGGACCGAGCCTCCCCCCTCGTGGCTCGGCCCACCCCGGTTCCTGCGCCTAGAACCGCCTGGACAAGGCTAGTTGACTCTGCGTCAGTGTCCAATCACAGTAGCGACAGCGGCCTATCGACATATTTATAGTTGGGGCGTTCGCGAAGGACGGTGCCGAACGGCGCAGCGTCGGAGAGTGCCGCAGGGCGGAGAGGGCGGACCATGGACCTGGCCCTGCTGCGCACGTTCGTCACGGTGCACCGGGCGGGTTCGTTCACCCGGGCAGCCGCGCTGCTCGGGCTGTCCCAGCCCGCCGTCACCTCGCAGATACGCACGCTGGAACGGCAGCTGGGGCGCCCCCTCTTCCTGCGCCGGGCCCGTGGGGTGACCCCGACCACCGTCGGCGACGAGCTCGCGCACCGGGCCGCGCCTCATCTGGACGCGCTGGTCGACATCGTCGAGGCCGGTCTGGACGAGGAATCAGGCGTACGGACCCTTCATCTGGCCGGTCCTCCGGAGTTCACATCCCTCCGCGCCCTCCCCGCCCTGACCCCCCTCGTCTCCCAGGGCCTCGCGCTGCGCAGCACGTTCCTCGCGAACACCGAGGAGACGCTGGAGGGCCTGGCCGCCGGACATCATGATCTGGCCATCACGACGGCCCGTCCGCGCGGTGGTCTGCTGACGTCGACCACACTCTGCGACGAGGAGCACGTGCTCGTCGCGGCACCGCGCTGGGCCGGGCGCCTGGGGCCCGGGGCACTGCGGCACAAGGGCTCCGTGCTCCTGGAGCAGCTGCCGGTGGTCGAGGTGCATGAGAGCCTGCCTCTGATCTCCCGCTACTGGGCCGCTGTGTTCGACAGCCGTCCCGCCGCCTCCGCCGCGGTGATCGCACCGGATCTCCGCGCGGTTCTGGAGAGCGCCGCAGCGGGCGCCGGCCTCGCCGTGCTGCCGCGCTATCTCTGCGAGAACGCGCTGGAGCGAGGAGAGGTCGTGGCCCTGCTCGACCCTCCGGTACCCCCGCTGCGCACGTACTTCCTCATCGCACGGACCGGCACACTCGGTCTTCCTCACATTGCGCGGGCGCACGAGTGGCTGGTGCGTGCTGCCGTGGACTGGTGACCGGTCGGCCGACGAGAGTTTCAGACGGGGTTTCCTGGGCCACTCTCTTGCCATGACCGAACGTCCCGTGGTCAAGCGCACAGCACGCGCCGTCCTGCTCGACGGCGATGACCTCATCCTGATCAAACGCACCAAACCCGGGGTCGACCCGTACTGGCTCACGCCTGGTGGTGGCGTCGAGCCGGAGGACGCCACCGTGGTCGACGCACTGCACCGTGAGGTCGACGAGGAGCTCGGCGCCAAGGTCGTCGATGTCGTGCCCTGTTTCGTCGACACCGTCGAGCACATCGCCGGCGGCGGCGTCAAAGGCGTGAAGGTGCAGCACTTCTTCGTCTGCCGACTGGCCTCGATGGATCTGTCGCGCCGGCACGGCCCGGAGATCGACGAGCCCTGCGGGGAGTACGAGGTCGTACGCGTGCCCTTCAGCCGCGTCGGCATCGCGGCCGTCCATCTCGTGCCCCTGTCCCTGCGGCACTATCTGGACGGCAATATCGAGGGCGTGCGAGCGATGCACGCACCCGACCTGGGCTGAGACCTGGCCCGAAGGGCGGTCCGGACGGTTCCGGGCGAGCCCGAGGGCCGCCGGCCCTCGCATCTCGCGTACGCCGGGGCCAGTAGGCGCAGATACTCCCGCTGTTGGACGACTGCTCACTCTGCGCTTGACACCGTGTTTCACGTGAAACCACAAGCGCCCTGTCCGGCGCAGCATCCTCGTCGCCCACGTAGCGGTCTCCGTGAGCTGGCTGGGCCTCACCGTGGGGCTGCTTGCTCTGGGCCTCACCGCGTTCCTCACCAAGGACGCCACGATGGCTCAGGCAGTCACCCGCGCCATGAAGGTCTTCGGCGACTGGCTCGTGGTTCCGGTCGCCCTGGTCTCTCTTCTCAGCGGCCTTGTGCTGGCGCTGGGCACCCCGTGGGGCCTGGCCAGGCATCGATGGGTCTGGACGAAGTTCTGGCTGACGCTGATCACAGCGGGGCTGTCGGTTCTCTCCCTCCGCCCGGGTCTCGACGAGGCCGCGGCCAGGGGCGCCGCCGACATCGACCTCGTCATCGCGCCCTCGGTGGCCACGGCCACGTACGTCTTCATCACCGCGATATCGGTGCTGAAGCCATGGGGCCTGACGCGGCGGGGGCGACGTCTGGTGCAGACTCGGGAGCGTGCGCGGCAACCACTCGGCCTCGGGTGACCGTACGGCGCTCCAGTGCGCCGGAGAGCAGCGCCAGGAGCAGCGCCGACGCAGCGAGGGCGGCGCCGACCCAGTTGGGCGCCGTGTATCCGAGCCCGGCCGAGATGACGATGCCGCCGAGCCACGCCGAGAGTGCGTTTCCGAGGTTGAAGGCCCCGATGTTGACGGCCGAGGCCAGAGTGGGCGCACCGGCCGCCTGGTCGAGGACCCGCTTCTGAAGCGGCGGTACGGTCGCGAAGCCCAGACCGCCGATGAGAACGATGGTGATCGCCGCGGCGATCTTGTTGTGCGCGGTCAGGGTGAAGAGGGCGAGCACGGCGGCAAGCGCGCCGAGCGACACGTACAGCATCGGCATCAGGTGGCGGTCGGCGAACTTTCCGCCGAGCAGATTCCCGCCGACCATGCCGAGCCCGAAGAGGACGAGCAGCCAGGTCACGGACGAGGTCGCGTAACCGGCGGTCTCCGTCATCATCGGAGTGATGTAGGTGATCGCCGCGAAGACGCCACCGAAGCCCAGGACGGTCATCGCCATGGCGAGCAGCACCTGCACATTGCGGAACGCGGCCAGCTCGTGGCGGATCCGTACGCCCTCGGCCTTCGGCTGCTCGGGGATCAGCTTCGCCACACCGAGCAGGCCCAGGACACCGAGCGCGGCGACGACGAGGAACGTGATGCGCCAGCCGAAGTTCTGACCGATGAACGTCCCCAGCGGAACACCGACGACATTGGCCACGGTGAGCCCGGTGAACATCATGGCGATGGCACCGGCCTTCTTCTCCGGGGCGACCAGATCCGCCGCCACCACCGATCCGATGCCGAAGAAGGCTCCGTGGGCGAGCGAGGCGATGACTCGGCCGGCGAGCATCACGCCGAAGACGGGGGCGATCGCGGAGACCACGTTGCCCACGATGAAGAGCCCCATCAGGAGCATCAGCATGCGCTTCCGGGTCACCCGGGTACCGAGGAAGGTCATCAGCGGAGCGCCGAGAACCACCCCGAGCGCATAGCCCGTGACAAGGAATCCTGCGGTCGGGATCGAGACCTGGAAGTCCGCCGCGACATCGGGGAGCAACCCCATGATCACGAACTCGGTGGTTCCGATACCGAATGCCCCTATGGCGAGGGCGAGGAGCGCGAGCGGCATGGGTTCACCTTTTCTGGAGATTGCGTCTGCGCCTTACAAGCGTCCACAATAATTGCAGACGCTTGTTAATTGCAAGCGCGGGCTATTGCGCACCTGCCCTATCCTGGATGCAAGCAGCTCCCGCACGGAGGAGAGACCCATGACAGCGACCGATCCCGCACTGACGGCCCTCGCCCAGAGCTGGTGCGCCCTCTCTCTGCTCCACGGGAAGATCGAGGCCCGCATCGAGAAGGCCCTGCAGTCCAACCACGGCCTCAGCGCGCGTGAGTTCTCGCTGCTCGACGTCCTGAGCCGCCAGCACAGCGGCACGGGCGGGCACCTCCAGATGAAGCAGGTGGCGGACGCCGTGGTGCTGAGCCAGAGCGCCACGACCCGGCTGGTCACCCGGCTCGAGGACCGGGGTCTGCTCACCCGGTACCTGTGCGACACGGACCGGCGGGGCATCTACACGGACGTCACGGAAGCGGGCCTCACGCTGCTCGGTGAGGCCAGGCCCACCAACGACACCGCGCTGCGGGCCGCTCTCGACGAGGCCGCGGAGAATCCGGAGCTGGCTCCGCTCGTCCGGACGGTCGAGGCTCTGAAGGTCCCCGCCTGAGCCGGCGGGTTGCGTAGTCTGCCGATCATGAGCGATCTCGACATACGCCCCGCTGCACCCGACGACATCCCGGCGATCGTGGCCATGCTCGCCGACGACCCGCTCGGCGCGCAGCGTGAGTCTCCGGACGACCTCACCCCCTACCGCACGGCGTTCCGTCGGCTCGCGGACGACCCGAACCAGCACCTGGTCGTGGCGGTGCGCGAGGAGCGCGTCGTCGGCACCCTCCAGCTCACGATCGTTCCCGGGCTGTCCCGGCGAGGTGCGACCCGTTCGGTCATCGAGGGTGTCCGTGTCCACGCCGATGAGCGCGGCAGCGGCCTCGGCACCCAGCTGATCCAGTGGGCGGTCGACGAGTCACGGCGCCAGGACTGCCAGCTGGTGCAGCTGACGTCGGACGCCACCCGCACCGACGCCCACCGCTTTTACGAGCGGCTCGGGTTCACCGCGAGCCATGTGGGCTTCAAACTCGCTCTCTGAGCCCGGCTCCAGGGAGCCCCGGGCCGTGCAGCGCTTCGGGAGGGACGCATGTACCGCATCGACGACGAACAGCGCAGGGCGAGGCTCGGCCGACGGCATCTGCTCACTCCGTCCGCACGGGCCAGCTCCGCCGTAGAGGTGGCCGACGCCTTGGTGGCCCTGCACGCGACCGACGCCGCCACGGTGTACCTCTCCGTGTGCGCGCGGCTGCGCGACCCCGATGCCGGAGCCGTGGAGCGAGCGCTCTACGAGGACGTATCGCTGGTGCGGCTGCTCTCCATGCGGAACACCCTGTTCACGGTGTCCTCGGAGGTCGCCCCGCTGGTCGACGCGTCCAACGCCCGGACCGTGGCGGCCGACGAGCGTCGCAGGCTCCTCAAGCACCTGCGCGAGGACGGCAAAGGGCTGGACGAGCGGTGGCTCGCCGACACCGAGCGGGAGACCCTCGCCGTCCTGGCCGCCCGGGGGCAGGCCACGGGAAGCGAACTGTCCGCCGCCGTACCCGCCCTCCGTACGAAGATCACCGTCTTCCCCGGCACGAAGCAGGAGACGGTGCAAGGAATCGCTTCCCGGGTGATCCGTGTGCTGGCCGCCGAGGGGCGCATCCGACGGGACCGGCCGCGCGGTTCCTGGACCTCCAGCCAGTTCCGCTGGACGGCGTCCGAGCCCTGGCCCGCCGCGGAGCCCGCCGGAGCGCGGGCGGAGCTCGCAGCCCGCTGGCTCCGCTCCTACGGTCCGGCGACGGAAGCGGACCTGAAATGGTGGACGGGGTGGGGCGTCCGCCAGACGCGCGCCGCTCTGGCCACCTCCGGTGCCGAGGAGGTCCTGCTCGACAGCGGAGCCGTCGGCTGGGTGGCCCCCGGGGACCTCGCCACCGAACCGTCTCCGGAGCCCTGGGCGGCCCTGCTGCCCGGTCTCGACCCCAGCGCGATGGGCTGGGCCGACCGTGGCTTCCACCTGTCCGCAGCTCACCGCGCCTCGCTCTTCGACCGCGCCGGCAACATCGGACCCACGGTGTGGGTGAACGGCGAGATCGTGGGCGGATGGGCTCAGCGGCCGGACGGTGAGCTGGTGTGGCGACTGCTGTCCGACGTGGGCCGGGATGCCTCACACCTCATCGAGGCGGAGGCCTCCCGGCTCTCGGCATGGCTGGGCGAGGTGAGGATCACTCCCCGCTTCCGTACGCCGCTCGAGCGCGAGTTGACCGCCTGAACCGTCCGCCGAGCAGCAGTGCATCACGTGCTCCGGCCGGTCCGGCGTTTCACGTGAAACGCCGGACCGCCGTGCTCAGAGGGAGAGCCCCCTCCAGCCCTCGTCGTCCACACCACCCGGAACGGCGGCAGTCCGGTCGTACGGCTCCCGGGTGAAGACGAAGGACCCGAGGTCGAGGTGGTCCACCGTGCCGTCCTCGGCACGCACGGCACGGAGGGTCTCCCCCGCGTAGTACCCGTTGAGGCCCTTCCACGTCCCGTCCGGACACGCGCTGAAGCGGGCCGAGCGCCCGGCGCCCCGCAGCGGCAGAAGCTCGATGCCACGGTCCGGGAGCAGCCTCAGGCCGTACACATAGGTGCCCCAGTACCAGGGCCCGGTCAGCGCCAGCAGCTCTTCATCGACCTGGGGCAGGGGCCGCCAGGGCTCCGGGATCCTCGGCTCCGCCTCGGCCACGATCTCCAGCAGGTCACCGGCCACCGCCCCCGTCAGCGGCCCCGAGGTGGCGTTGGAGAGCACCACGGCTGCCACGTCGTCCTCGACGCTGAACCACAGCGCGGCCAGGAAGCCGGGCAGCGACCCCGAGTGGCCGAGGAGTGTCCGGCCCTTGCGCCGCACGACCTGAAGACCGAGCGCGTACGCTCCGTCCCAGTCACCGGCTTCTGGCGGAGCAGCAGGGGCACGCATCTCCTCGACCGAGGAGGCCCTGAGCACGCGTTCGTCACCTCGCGCCAGGAAGGCGGCGAACCGGAGCAGATCGGTGGTGGTCGACCAGAGCTGCCCCGCAGGCGCCATCAGCCCGAGATCCTCCGCCGGCTCGGGCAGCATGACATCGGCCCACGGATGGACCGCCCAGCCGCCGGCATGCGGGGCGACCGCCTGCTGGGTCGTACGGTCCATCCCCAGCGGTTCCAGGATCTCGCGGCGCAGCACCTCGGCCCACGTGTCGCCCCGCAGCTTCTCCACGAGTGAGCCGAGCAGTGTGTAGCCCGGGTTCGAATAGTGGTGCCCGTGGCCGGACCGGTGGATCAGCGGCCCCTCACCGAGCACATCGGCGAGCTCCGGGCGCGTGGTCCCCGGCGTCCGCTCCCACCAGGGCGCGGGTGTCTCGGCCGCCAGGCCGGCGCTGTGGCCGAGCAGTTGGAATACGGTCACCTGCCCGGCGCCCGTGCCGGGCAGGTGCTTCTCCAGGGGGTCGTCCAGATCGATCAGCCCCTCGTCACGCAGGCGCATCACCAGCACTGCGGTGAACGTCTTGGTGATGGAGCCGATCCTGAACTGCGTGTCACCATCGGGCTCGTGGCCCTCCACACAGCTCCGCGCACCGCTCCAGGCGATCCGTCCGTCCCTCTGAACGGCGGCGACCAGGGAAGGGGTCCGGCCTTCGGCCTGCGCCGTGGCGACGCGGTGGAGCAGGGCACGGCGAGTGGTGGGGAGCAGGGGTTCGGATGAGGTCATGCTCCAGCATGACCCGGGAGTTCGTCCGCTGACGAACGCGTTTCACGCCTCCCCGAGGGTCCGGCACGTCTACTCACGAGGTGCGCGTGGTCGAGCACTCTCACCGCTCAGCAGCTCTTCCTGGTTCAGGACGCCGGCGTTCTCGGGCCGGAGCAACCGCTGGGCAACGAGCTCGGAGCGGGTCAGCTCGAGCAACCGCCCCATCCAGTTCCTGCCACGGCTGTCGGGGACGTCTCTCCAGAAGGGTGAGTCCGAGAAGCCGGTGTAGCTGATCCTGGCGTCCCCTGTGGAAACGAGGACCTGGGCGAGTTCGGGGTGCTGACCGAACTTCGCGCGAAGGAGCTCCGCCATGACCGCGAGCCGGACCACAGGCCAGTCACTCCTGCGCGTTGCCCGGCCACCCAGGTCATGCGCCTCTCTGCCGGAAGCCGCATCCCGGATTCTGCTTCTCTCGGAAGCGTCGGCCGCTGACAGTGCCCAGTATCCGTGCAGTACGGACGCATAGGAATCGCCGGCCAGCACGATCCGGGCAGGGAAGTCGTTGCGGAGCACGAACAGACCCGGCTGCTCGGGCCACCCCTGGGGGAAGACGGTTTCGTGCGAGATGAGAGCCGGGCGACCGGGTTCTGAAGGATCGTCGGCATGCTGGACGGCTCGTCGCTCCTGCTCGCTCTTCACTCCCTGGTCTCCGCGGCTGAAGTAGTCCAGGACGCCCTGATGCATCTGTGCTGTCACTACCGGGCCATCTCCGTCGACGGCCTCACCGACATCGGTGAGCATGATGCGCAAGGGACGATCCTGGCGGTCCATGTCTCCGAGGACATAGATCCGAAGGTGCGGTGGAACCGCCAGATATGCCGCTCGGAGACGTTCTCGGTTGGGCTCGTCCGGCTCCTCCTGAAAGCGACGGATCGCATCCCAGCAACGCTGCCCGGCAGTCGGCCGCTCGTTGAGGGCTTCGATGCGGTCAGCGACCTCCAGAAGGAACCCTTCCGGTGTCAGCGGTTCGCCATGACGGGAGGCCCACTTCGAGGGTTCGTCGGTACATGGATTCCCGGGGTCGGTCACGGCCAGTCGGCCCGTCGTCAGCATCTTCGCGAGGCCGGCCAGGTCCGTGTGTTCTTCGCAGCTGATCGCGCCATCCGCGAAGACGACCAAGTCGTCGAGGTAGTACTCCCCACCCGGTCGGTAACGCCGCCAGATGTGGCACCAGGCCCCGTCGATTCTCTCCCCGTCCACCATCCGATATGTCGGTCCACGCCAGGTCATGGGCGCACGCTACCGCCGGCGGGACGATCATGGGAGTGGCACGGGAGTCTTCGGGCCCGCGGAGTGCAGGTTCTCGCTTTCGGCGTCACGTCGCGGCCCCCCACCTGCGGGTGTTGGCGTTGTCTCACGCGTCACCAGCCCATGCGGGATGGCGCGGCGGCCGAGCACTACCGGACACGGACCGTCTCCCAGGAGAAGGTCTTGACCGCGATGCTCGGCTGGGCTGTCGGCAAGGCCGACTGGAAGACCGACTTCATGTGGAACAACGTCGGATCGCAGTTCGAGGCGGATGACACCAAGACTCTGGGCTGACACAACCCGGTGCTGACGACTGCTACGACCCACCCCCCGAGGGGAACGTCACTCGGACATCGCGCCTGAGACCAGGACACGAGATCTGAGACTCTGCAACGAGCGCGATCAGGTCTGTGCCATGTCCACGAAGCGCGAGTAGTGGCCCTGGAACGCCACGGTGATCGTCGCCGTGGGGCCGTTACGGTGCTTGGCCACGATCAGGTCGGCCTCTCCCGCGCGGGGGGACTCCTTCTCGTACGCGTCCTCCCGGTGCAGCAGGATCACCATGTCGGCGTCCTGCTCGATGGAGCCCGACTCACGCAGGTCGGACACCATCGGCTTCTTGTCCGTGCGCTGTTCGGGACCACGGTTCAGCTGGGAGAGGGCGATGACGGGAAGCTCCAGCTCCTTGGCGAGGAGCTTGAGGTTTCGGGACATGTCCGAGACCTCCTGCTGCCGGCTCTCCGCCCGCTTGGCGCCGCCGGACTGCATCAGCTGGAGGTAGTCGATGACCACCAGCTTCAGTTCGTTGCGCTGCTTGAGGCGACGGCACTTCGCACGGATCTCCATCATCGAGAGGTTCGGCGAGTCGTCGATGTAGAGCGGAGCCGCTGAGACGTCCGGCATGCGCCGGGCCAGCCTCGTCCAGTCCTCGTCGGTCATCGTGCCGGAGCGCATGTGGTGGAGGGCCACCCGGGCCTCGGCGGACAGAAGGCGCATCGCGATCTCGTTGCGCCCCATTTCCAGGGAGAAGATCACGCTCGGCAGGTTGCTCTTGATCGAGCAGGCGCGGGCGAAGTCCAGCGCCAGGGTGGACTTACCCATGGCGGGGCGGGCCGCGATGACGATCATCTGGCCGGGGTGCAGGCCGTTCGTGAGGGCATCGAGGTCGGTGAAGCCGGTGGGTACGCCGGTCATCTCGCCGCTGCGCGACCCGATGGCCTCGATCTCGTCGAGAGCACCCTCCATGATGTCGCCCAGCGGAAGATAGTCCTCGCTGGTGCGCTGCTCCGTGACGGCGTAGATCTCGGCCTGCGCCGAGTTCACGATCTCGTCGACGTCGCCGTCAGCGGCGTATCCCATCTGCGTGATCTTGGTGCCGGCCTCGACGAGACGTCGGAGCACGGCCCGCTCATGGACGATTTCCGCGTAGTACGAAGCGTTGGCCGCGGTCGGGACCGACTGGACCAGGGTGTGCAGATACGGCGCCCCGCCGACCTTGGTGATCTCACCCCGCTTGACCAGCTCGGCCGCCACGGTGATGGGGTCGGCGGGCTCGCCCTTGGCATAGAGGTCGAGGATCGCCGTGTAGACCGTCTCGTGCGCCGGACGGTAGAAGTCATGGCCCTTGATGATCTCCACGACGTCTGCGATGGCGTCCTTGGAGAGCAGCATGCCGCCCAGGACGGACTGCTCGGCATCGAGATCCTGCGGAGGCACCCGCTCGAAACCGGACGGGCCGCCGTCCCAGCCGCCCTCGCGGCCCCGCTCGTGCTGCTCGTCGCGCCCCTTGCCCTCTCCGCGGCGCTGACGGGAAACGGGCAGACGGTCACTGGGACCGACGTCGGCCCAGGGATCGTCCAAAGGCTCGGGAATGCTCACCGGGCCACCTCCTCCCGTCCGCTTCGCGGACCTAGCCGTGCCACTCTTTCTTACGGCACGGCACCGACAAACAAGACGCCCGACTCCGGTTCCGGCGCGTCAAGTTCTGGTGGCTTCCAAGCCGGAACGGAGTGCGGGCGCCGCACCACGGTAGGCCGGTCGGCACCGTCAGCCAATCTGGTTATCCACAGGGCATGTGGACGACGGACCAGATGCTGTGGAGAACCCGTCCGATCCTGTGCACGGACCGGGGGACAGCACTGTGGACAAACTCATACGGGAATGGCCAGGACGCCCCTGACCTGGTGTTTCTCCATCCACCGGCTGTGGGAGAGAAAAACTTTTGGCTCCAGCTCAAGATCACCGGAACCGACCAGCGGCCGAACCCGAAACCTGGCATCAGGTAAGGACCCCAACCGCATTGCATCTCTTACCTGTGGAAGATTAGATTGACCCCCATGACCAAGGCCTCCACGACGCAGCCGCCCTCCCGCCGCCGGCACGACCGCGAGATCATCGCACTCGCCGTGCCGGCCTTCGGCGCGCTCGTCGCCGAGCCGCTTTTCGTCATCGTCGACAGCGCCATCATCGGTCACCTCGGCACCCCCCAACTCGCGGGACTGGGGGTCGCCGCGGCCCTGCTGACCACCGCGGTGAGCATTTTCGTCTTCCTCGCCTACGCCACCACGGCCGCCGTCGCCCGCCGGGTCGGCGCGGGCGATCTGGCCTCCGCCATCCGCCAGGGTATGGACGGCATCTGGCTCGCCCTGCTGATCGGCGCCGCCGTCGTCGCCGCCACACTCCCCCTGGCCCCATGGCTGGTCGAGATCTTCGGAGCGTCGGACACCGCGGCCCCGTACGCCATCACCTATCTGCGGATCTCCAGCCTCGGCATCCCCGCGATGCTCGTGGTGCTCGCGGCGACGGGCGTGCTGCGCGGACTTCAGGACACCCGCACACCGTTGTACGTCGCCATCGGTGGCTTCGCGGCCAACGGCGCCCTCAACGCGGCACTCGTCTACGGCGCCGGGCTCGGTATCGCCGGATCGGCCTGGGGCACGGTCATCGCCCAGGCCGGCATGGCGCTGGCCTACCTGGTCGTCGTGGTGCGTGGGGCCCGTCGGCACGGAGCCTCACTGCGCCCCGACGCCGCCGGAATCCGCGCCAGCGCCCAGGCGGGGGTTCCGCTGCTCGTGCGCACTCTCTCCCTGCGGGCGGTCCTGATGATCGCCACCGCTGTCGCCGCGCGACTCGGCGACACGGACATCGCCGCACACCAGATCATCCTGTCGCTCTGGAGCCTCGCGGCCTTCGCCCTGGATGCGATCGCTATCGCGGGACAGGCCATCATCGGCCGCTATCTCGGAGCGAACGACGCCAAGGGGGCCCGCGAGGCATGCCGGCGCATGGTCCAGTGGGGCATCGCGTCAGGAGTGGTGCTCGGGCTGCTGATCGTGCTCGCCCGGCCTCTGTTCATCCCGCTGTTCACCAGCGACGACTCGGTGCAGGACACTCTGCTGCCCGCCCTGCTCGTCGTCGCGCTCTCCCAGCCGATCGCCGGAGTGGTCTTCGTCCTGGACGGAGTACTGATGGGGGCCGGTGACGGCCGCTATCTCGCCTGGGCCATGATCCTGACCCTGGCCGTCTTCGCTCCGGTCGCCCTGCTCGTCCCCAGCTTCGGCGGTGGCCTCACCACTCTCTGGTGGGCGATGACCCTGATGATGGCGGTCCGGCTGCTGACACTCTGGATGCGTATGCGCTCAGGCCGCTGGATCGTGACCGGAGCCACGCGCTGAACGACCCGCCTCCGCCGGTCCGCCCCGGGCCGGTCGGCCACCAGCCTCCCGCTCCGTTTCACGTGAAACGAGGCCGCGGCCGGGAACGACAGAGCGCCGGACAACGCAGGGCAGAAACGACGAAGGGCCGCACCCAGTGGGTGCGGCCCTTCACCTAGCTCTGCTGAGCTGTGCCCTTAGGCAGCAACGACCTCGATACCGAGCTTCGCGGCGACCTCGGGGTGCAGACGGACGGACACCTGGTGTCCGCCGAGCGTCTTGATCGGCGAGCCGAGCTCGACGCGACGCTTGTCGACGTCCGGACCACCGGCGGACTTGATCGCCGAGGCGATGTCGGCCGGGGTGACGGAGCCGAAGAGGCGGCCGGCGTCGCCGGAGCGAACAGCCAGACGGACCTTCACGGCCTCGAGCTTGGCCTTGATCTCGTTGGCCTGCTCGATCGTCGCGATCTCGTGGATCTTGCGGGCGCGGCGGATCTGCGCCACGTCCTTCTCGCCGCCCTTGGTCCAGCGAATGGCGAAGCCACGCGGAACCAGGTAGTTACGGGCGTACCCGTCCTTGACGTCCACGACGTCGCCGGCGGCACCGAGGCCAGTGACCTCGTGGGTGAGGATGATCTTCATGATTCGGTCACCCTTCCCTTATCGCGCGGTGGACGTGTAGGGCAGCAGCGCCATCTCACGGCTGTTCTTGACTGCCGTGGCGACGTCACGCTGGTGCTGCGTGCAGTTGCCGGTGACGCGGCGGGCACGGATCTTGCCGCGGTCGGAAATGAACTTCCGCAGCATGTTCGTGTCCTTGTAGTCCACGTACTGGGTCTTGTCCTTGCAGAAAGCGCAGACCTTCTTCTTAGGCTTGCGCACAGGCGGCTTCGCCATGGTGTTTCTCCTGTGTGATCAAGAAGTGGGGTACGAGCAGCCCTAGAAGGGAGGCTCGTCCGAGTAGCCGCCGCCGGAACCGCCGGAACCGCCGGAGCTTCCGCCCCAGCCGCCCCCGCCGCCCTGCTGGCCCCCGCCCTGGCCGCCGGCCGGAGCGCTGGTGGCCCACGGGTCGTCGGCGGGAGCACCGCCGCCGCCCTGCTGGCCGCCGCCACCGGGACCGCCGCCCCAGTTGCCGCCGCCCTGCTGGCCGCCGCCGTATCCACCCTGGCCGCCGCCCTGGCCACCGCGACCGGTGGTCTTGGTGACCTTGGCCGTGGCGTTCTTCAGGCTGGGGCCGACTTCCTCGACGTCCAGCTCGTAGACCGTGCGCTTGACGCCCTCACGGTCCTCGTAGGACCGCTGCTTCAGCCGGCCCTGCACGACGACGCGCATGCCTCGCTGGAGCGACTCCGCGACGTTCTCCGCCGCCTGACGCCAGACCGAGCAGGTGAGGAACAGGCCTTCGCCGTCCTTCCACTCATTGGTCTGCCGGTCGAAGATGCGGGGAGTGGACGCGACACGGAACTTCGCGACCGCCGCACCGGACGGGGTGAAGCGCAGCTCGGGGTCGTCGACGAGATTGCCGACGACCGTGATGACGGTCTCGCCTGCCATGGGTGAACCTCTCGGCGGGGATTGCTTCTGGCTGCTTGCTACTCGAACCCGATGACCGCTGAGCTAGACGCTCAGTGGGTCTCGGGACGGAGGACCTTGGTCCGGAGGACCGACTCGTTCAGGTTCATCTGTCGGTCGAGCTCCTTGACGACCGCAGGCTCGGCCTGCAGGTCGATGACCGAGTAGATGCCCTCAGGCTTCTTCTTGATCTCGTAAGAGAGACGACGACGGCCCCAGGTGTCGACCTTCTCGACCTTTCCGTTGCCCTCGCGGACGACGGAGAGGAAGTTCTCGATCAGCGGGGAGACTGCTCGCTCCTCGAGATCGGGGTCGAGGATGACCATCACCTCGTAGTGACGCATGTGGAACCCACCTCCTTTGGACTCAGCGGCCACGGTCGTTCCGTGGCAGGAGGGTCGTGATGCGTGAGCATCAGTGTCTCCGAGTAAAACAGCCGCCACTGACAACGCCCGTCTTCAAGAGTCGAGGGGGGCCGCAGTGCTGGCTCAGGGCAGACACCGGTGCAGACCGTACAGAGTACCCGCAGACAGGCTTCCGGTTGAAATCCGGTGTTCAGGGCGCACAATCGAGACAGATGCGGTGTGAGAGGCACTACATTGCACCGCCCTTCCCGCCAGGAGGTGCTCCATGGCACAGACCATCCGGCCTGCCGGCAGCAGGCCCGTTCCCCGCCGGGTTTCCGGAGCCCGTCCGGCCACCGGGTCCCTCTTCGCCACGGACGGCAAGCCCCATCCGCTCCAGGAAACGCTGATGCTGGTGACCGGGGTCCTCGGAGTCCTCGCGTTCGTCACCGCGATGTTCCACAGCCTGCACCTGATCAGCTCGTGGGCCGGGCTGATCGGCATCCTGACCGGCGCGTACGGGCAGTACATCTCCCGGACCACCTGGGAGCGTTTCGGTCTGATCATGGGGATCGGCGCATCCGCCGTCGGCTTCTACCTCGGCATGGCGCACGGCGGCCTCTTCGGCGGCGTGATCACCTGACCGGCAGAGCGGCGGCCGACGGCATCGAGCCCCCGCGCGCAGCGCTCCGACGGGCAATCCCTCACGGATGGCGCCCGGTCCGGTCCAGACGGGCCAGACCGGGCGCGCCTCGGTCACAGTAGGCTTCGGCGCGAGAGCCGGAGCCCCTGACCGATGGGGACACACCTGCCGAGGAGCGCCCCGCATGAGCCTGACCCTGAGGACCATCAGCCGAGAGCAGCATCTGGCCTACATCCAGAATCTGCCCTCGGCCAGTCACTGCCAGGTCCCGGCGTGGGCTGACGTGAAAACGGAGTGGCGCTCGGAGAACCTGGGCTGGTTCGACAAGAACGGCGAGATGGTCGGCGCGGGCCTGGTGCTCTACCGCCAGCTCCCCAAGATCAAGCGCTACCTCGCCTACCTCCCCGAGGGCCCGGTCATCAACTGGTACGCCCCGAATCTGGACGACTGGCTCCAGCCGATGCTCGCCCATCTGAAGCAGCAGGGCGCCTTCTCGGTGAAGATGGGCCCGCCCGTGGTCATCCGCCGCTGGGACTCGGCCGCCATCAAGTCAGGCATCCAGGATCCCGATGTGAAGCGCCTGCGTGACGTCGAGGCCAGCCACATCGAGCCGCGTGCCTTCGAGGTCTCGGACCGGCTGCGGAAGATGGGCTGGCAGCAGGGCGAGGACGGCGGCGCCGGCTTCGGCGACGTACAGCCCCGCTACGTCTTCCAGGTGCCGCTCGCCAACCGCTCGCTCGAGGACGTCCTCAAGGGCTTCAACCAGCTCTGGCGCCGCAACATCAAGAAGGCCGACAAGGCCGGTGTCGAGGTCGTCCAGGGCGGCTACGAGGACCTCGCCGAATGGCAGCGCCTGTACGAGATCACCGCCGTGCGCGACCACTTCCGCCCGCGCCCGCTCTCGTACTTCCAGCGCATGTGGACGGTGCTCAACTCCGAGGACCCCAACCGCATGCGGCTGTACTTCGCGCGGCACAACGGCGTGAACCTGTCGGCTGCCACGATGCTCGTCGTCGGGGGGCACGTCTGGTATTCCTACGGCGCTTCGGACAACATCGGACGCGAGGTCCGTCCCTCGAACGCCATGCAGTGGCGCATGCTCCGCGACTCGTACGCGATGGGTGCCACCGTCTACGACCTGCGCGGGATCAGCGATTCGCTGGACGAGACCGACCATCTCTTCGGCCTGATCCAGTTCAAGGTCGGCACCGGCGGGGAAGCCGTCGAGTACGTCGGCGAGTGGGACTTCCCCCTCAACAAGCTGCTCCACAAGGCACTAGACATGTACATGTCGCGACGCTGACCGCGTTCCGGCCTCCATCCATCCGCTCCTCCCTCCCTCTCCTCTGCACCGCAGCCACCAGAAAGGTTCCGGGCCGGCCATGGCGCTCTCCCTCTACGTCGACACCGCGCGCTGGCGGGCGCACCAGAAGTCCGTCCTGGACCAGTTCCCCGGTCTCGTACCCGTCTGCAAGGGCAACGGATACGGCTTCGGGCACGAGCGGCTGGCCGACGAGGCGATCCGCTTCGGATCCGACATCCTGGCCGTCGGGACGACCTACGAGGCCGCCCGCATCAAGGACTGGTTCAGCGGCGACCTGCTGGTGCTCACGCCCTTCCGCAGGGGCGAGGAGCCGGTGCCGCTGCCCGACCGCGTCATCCGTTCCGTCTCCTCCGTCGACGGGGTGCACGCCCTGGTGGGCGCGCGGGTGGTCATCGAGTGCATGAGCTCGATGAAGCGCCACGGCGTGAAGGAGGAGGAGCTGGGACAGCTGCACGCGGCCATAGAGGACGTACGTCTCGAAGGCTTCGCGCTGCACCTGCCGCTCGACCGCACCGACGGTTCGGACGCCGTCGAGGAGGTCATCGCCTGGATGGACCGGCTGCGCGCGGCCCGGCTGCCCCTGCACACGATGTTCGTCAGCCACCTTCGGGCGGAGGAGCTGGCGCGGCTCCAGCAGCAGTTCCCGCAGACCCGCTTCCGCGCCCGCATCGGCACGCGGCTCTGGCTCGGCGACCACGAGGCGACCGAGTACCGCGGCGCGGTGCTCGACGTCACGCGCGTCGTCAAGGGGGACCGGTTCGGCTACCGCCAGCAGAAGGCCGCGTCGGACGGCTGGCTGGTGGTCGTCGCCGGCGGCACGTCCCACGGCGTCGGCCTGGAGGCGCCGAAGGCTCTGCACGGCGTGATGCCGCGCGCCAAGGGCGTAGCGCGCGCCGGACTGGCCACGGTCAACCGCAACCTGTCACCGTTCGTCTGGGCGGGCAAGCAGCGCTGGTTCGCCGAGCCGCCGCACATGCAGGTGTCGATCCTCTTCGTGCCGTCCGACGCGCAGGAGCCGAAGGTCGGCGACGAACTGGTGGCCCATCTGCGCCACACCACCACCCAGTTCGACCGCCTCGTCGACCGGTAGACCCGGCCCGCCCCCTCACCCGGAGGAGGCGGCTCCGCCCGCCGTGCCCCACTCCACCCGCGGTCCCTCGACCGCGGGTTCGGCGTATGGGGGCGGCTGCGGGTCCGTCTGCCGCAGGGCGACGCGGTCCGGCGCCCCGTCGAGCACTCCGCCCGACGGATCGTCGGACCCGTCGCGCCGCACAGGGTCCCGCTCCGGCATCAGGATGTCCCTGACGATCACGGCGCACAGGTACAGCGTCCCCAGCAGATGCAGGATGATCGCGACCTGATAGCCCTCCTGCGGCAGTCCCTGGTGCTTGTCGCCGCTGGTCGTGTACGCGAGGTAGAACCAGATCCCCAGGAAGTACATGACCTCGCAGGCCTGCCAGACGAGGAAGTCCCGCCAGCGCGGCCTGGCCAGCGCGGCCAGCGGGATCAGCCAGAGCACGTACTGCGGTGAGTAGACCTTGTTCGTCAGGATGAAGGCCGCCACCACCAGGAACGCCAGCTGGGCGAAGCGCGGCCGGTTCCGTGCGGTCAGTGCCAGCCCCGCGATGCCCGCGCAGAGCACGATCATCAGCAGCACCGACGCCGTGTTCACCGTGTCGACGTCGATGGGCCGGCCGGTGCGCTGGGTGATGATCAGCCAGAACGAGCCGTAGTCGATCTGCCGTTCCTGGCTGAACGTGTAGAACTTCTTCCACCCCTCGGGGGCGTACACCATGACCGGGAGGTTCACGAGCAGCCAGGACGCCGCGGCGCCGAACAACGCCACCCCGTACGCCCGCCACTTCCCGGCCCGCAGGCACAGCACCAGCAAGGGGCCCAGGAGCAGCACCGGATAGAGCTTCGCGGCGGTCGCCAGGCCGATGAGGATGCCGAAGGCGAGCGCCCTGCCCCGGGACCACATGAGCATCGCCGCGGCCGTCAGCGCGACGGCGAGCAGGTCCCAGTTGATCGTCGCGGTGAGCGCCAGTGCCGGAGCGAGAGCGACCAGCAGACCGTCCCAGGGGCGGCGCTTGTGGGTGCGGGCGACGCACAGAGCGAGGATCACCGCGCAGACCATGAGCATGCCTGCGTTGACCATCCAGTACATCTGCTCGCGCTGCTGGACGGCCTCCGAGGAGGGCGTCAGCGTGAGCCAGGACGCGACCTGCATGAACAGCCCGGTCAGTACCGGGTACTCCAGATACGCCATGTCGCCGCTGAGCCGGTCGAAGTACGGCACGAGCCCGTCGGCGAAGCCGCGCCCGGCGAAGAGGTGGGGAATGTCGGAGTAGCACGCGTGCGTGTACTGCGAACTTGTGCCGCGGAACCACGCCCAGTCGTAGCACGGGATCTTCTGCACCATGCCGAGTGCGAACATCCCGATCGCCACGAGCACGATGACGCGCACCGGCGTGAGCGGCCCCGATCCGAACCGCGCCCAGCGGCCCGCGGGCCCGCCGATCAGCTCGCTGCCCGCTGCTGCGATCTCGTCCTGTCGCGTGGGGGGTACGACGGACGGCTCCTGGTGCACGCTCGTGTCTTCTGCGCTTGGCATGCCGCACATCCTGCCGTACGGCGCTGTGTGCGGGCGTGGGCCACGTACGGACACACGAGAGGGCCGTCGGCACCTGGCAGGTGCCGACGGCCCTCGTCGTGCGTGTCCGGGGCCCTTACGGGGTTCCCGGAGGGTGGTGGCGCCGGCCACCACCCCCGGTGGCGCTATCCGCCGCCGCCGAGGAACCCGCCGTTGCCGTTGCCGTTGCCGTTGCCGTTGCCGTTCGACGTGCCGTCCGTCGTCCCCTCGGTCGTCCCCTCGGTGGTCCCCTCCGTGGTCCCCTCGGTGGTTCCTTCCGTGGTCCCCTCGGTGTCCCCTTCCGTGGACCCCTCGGTCGTCCCGCCGTTCTGGTTGTTCTTGCACTCCCAGTCGAGAGGTGCACACGTCTCGCTCGGCGAGGGGGTCGGGGAGGACGGGGTGGGCGGAGGCGTCGTGGGCATCTCGCTGGACACCGACGGCGAAGGCGTCGGGCTGGGAGTCGGGCTGGGGCTGGGCGCGCCGCCTCCGTAGACCAGGTCGCCGAGGGGTTCGGGCTTGGGGAATGCCTTGACCTTCGTGCCCTTCACCGCTTCGGCCATGTAGTCATGCCAGATCTGCGCGGGGAACGAGGCACCGTGGATCTTCTCCTCGCCACCCGTCCCGAACATCTCCAGGAACTCGCGGTTCTTCTTCGTCTCGTCGTCGTCCAGCCGGAACATGCTGACGGCCGTGGACAGCTGCGGGGTATAGCCGACGAACCAGGCCGACTTGTTGCCGTCGGTGGTACCGGTCTTGCCGGCCACGTCACGCCCCTCCAGCTGGGCCGGCGTACCCGTCCCGTTCTCGACGACGTTCTTCAGCACGTCGGTGACGTTGTCCGCGATCGCGCTCGAGAACGCGGGCTTGGTCACCGTCTTGTGCTGGTAGATGACCGTGCCCTCGTGCTTCACCTCGGTGACCGAGAAGGGCTCGCGCTGCTTGCCGCTCGTGGCGAAGGTGGCGTACGCGCCCGCCATCCGGATGGCACTCGGCGAGGAGGTACCGATGGAGAACGAGGGATAGTTCGAGTCCGCCAGGTACTGGTCGTCGCGCAGTCCCGCGTCGAGGGCGGCCTGCTTCACCTTGTCGGTGCCGACGTCCATGCCGAGCTGGACGTACGGGGAGTTCGCGGACTCCTGCATGGCGTAGCGCAGGGTGATCGGTCCGTAGTCGTGCTGGCCGTCGTTGGTCTGGAGCCAGTCGTTCTGGTCCTTGTCGCGCCAGATCTCGCCGTTGTACTTCTTGATCTGCAGCTTGTTGTCGCCGTTGTAGACGCTCTTCGGTGAGACGAGGGTGCGCTCCGACTCACTCTGCGTCTCGCCGCCGGCGGGGTTGCGCTTCCCGTACTGCATGGCGGCCGCCAGCACGAACGGCTTGAACGTCGAACCGACCTGCGCGCCGGTCGCGTCGGCGTTGTTGGTGTAGTGCTGCGTCGCGTCCTGGCCGCCGTACGTGGCGACGATCGCGCCCGTCTCTGTGTCCACCGACGCGCCGCCGAATTCGACGTGCGAGTCCAGGTCGGGGCGCTTCTCCGGGTCGATCTTGGCCTTGTAGACCTTCTCGACCGACTGCTCGAGCTGCTTGACCTTGTTCTTGTCGAAGGTCGTGTGGATCTCGTAGCCGCCGAGGGCCAGTTCCTTCTCGGTGATGTTGTCCGTGTTGTGCGCCAGGAAGTACTTCGTGGCGAGGTCGACCAGGTAACCGGTCTGGCCGCCCAGCTTGGCGTCCGCCTTCTTGGGCTTGGGCATCGGGAAGGTCTTGAACTTGGCGCGCTCCGCAGCGCTCAGCCGGCCGTCCTTGACCTCCTCGTCGAGGATCCACTTCCAGCGCGCCTTCGCACGCTTGGTGTTCTTCTCCTTCGTGGCCTGCACCGGGTCGACGTCGGGAGCACCCGCGGGGTCGTAGTAGCTCGCGCCCTTGAGCAGCGTCGCCAGGAAGGCGCACTCGCTCGCGTTCAGCTCTTGGGCGTCCTTGTCGTAGTACGTACGCGCCGCGGCCTGAAGTCCGGAAGCACCGCGTCCGTAGTAGGAGACGTTGAGGTACCCGGCCATGACCTCGTTCTTGCCCACGGTCTCGCCGACCTTGAGCGTGATGAAGAGTTCCTTGAACTTCCGACTCAGGGTCTGGTCCTGGGTCAGGCGGGAGTTCTTCACGTACTGCTGGGTGATCGTCGAACCACCCTGGGTCTCGCCGCCCTTGGCCATGTTCCAGACGGCGCGTGCGATACCCATGGGGTCGATGCCCCGGTCGGTCTCGAACGACTTGTTCTCGGCGGAGATGACGGCGTTCCGCATCGCCACGGGGATCTGGGCGTACTCGATCTCCTGGCGGTTGACGGACCCGCCGGTGGCGACCATCTGGGTGCCGTCGGCCCAGTAGTAGACGTTGTTCTGGGCCTTGGCGAGGTCGTTGACCTCGGGCGTCGTCACCAGGGCGTACGCGATGCCGGCGGCGCCCATCATGAGACCCAGGAAGCCCAGGCAGAGGCCGGAGACCAGCTTCCACGAGGGCACCCAGCGGCGGGCGCCGTACTTGCCGGCCCGCGGGTAGTCGATGATGCGCTTCTTGCCGGAGTCCCCGCGGCCCCGGCCGCGGCCCTCATGGCCTGCGCCGTCGCCGCCTCCCCGCCGCCTTCCTCCGCCTCCGCCTCCGCCTCCACCGCGCTGGGCGGCGCGGCGGGCCTCGGCACGGCCTCCGTACGACGGCTCATCGCCGTATGCGCCGGAAGGTGATGACTGTGTTGCTCTGCGTGACGAATCGGTGCGACGTCCAGCAGGCTGTTGGGCGGCTCGTCTGGCCGCTGCACGCCCGCCACCTTGCGGTTGCGGCGCTTTGCGACGGTGCTCGCTCATCGAACGACTACTCCTCGGGCAGGCGAGAGCGCCTGGAAGCGGCAGTTGAGATCCGGTCCCCCCGAATTACGGACAAGCCCTGCGGAAGGCTCACCCGCAGTACATCCGGCAGTCCGCGATAACTGACGCTCGGCGGCGTCTCACGGTTCCCGGTGGTCTGCATGCCGCACAGACTACGCACGGTCAAAAACCTCCGGAGACCGAACTTCACCCCAAACAACGCAAGTCGCTCCCTATGAATCCTTTGATGTGACGCCGCTCACGAACCGCGCCCTTGTCGAACATCACGGGCCGATCTATCGTGCTGATGTATCGAGTCGATACATCAGCACGGCATAAGGTGGGTCCAGCGGCCCCGCGGAAGCACCAGGCGAAGGAGGAGGCGAAGGTGAGCAGACGCTCCGGCATCCTCGAATTCGCCGTACTCGGCCTGCTCCGCGAGTCCCCGATGCACGGATATGAGCTGCGCAAGCGCCTCAACACATCGCTGGGCATCTTCCGCGCCTTCAGTTACGGCACCCTCTACCCCTGCCTCAAGACGCTGGTCGCCAGCGGCTGGTTGATCGAGGAGCCGGGGAGCGTTCCGGCGTCGCCGCCGGCGACGAGCCGCGGGGTCGCCCCCGCGTCCTCGCTGGCCGGGCGTCGCGCCAAGATCGTCTACCGGTTGACGGCTGAAGGTAAGGAGCACTTCGAGGAGCTGCTCTCGCACACCGGCCCCGACGCCTGGGAGGACGAGCACTTCGCCGCTCGCTTCGCCTTCTTCGGGCAGACGGAGCGCGATGTGCGGATGCGCGTGCTCGAAGGCCGCCGCAGCAGGCTGGAGGAGCGCCTCGAGAAGATGCGCGCCTCTCTCGCCCGCACCCGTGAACGACTCGACGACTACACGCTTGAGCTGCAGCGACACGGCATGGAGTCCGTGGAGCGCGAAGTGCGCTGGCTGAACGAGCTCATCGAGAGTGAGCGTTCGGGACGGGATCAGCGACGATCCTCGCCCGAGAGCTCCCCTCAACAGGACACAACAGGAGCGACGGGCGGCCTGCCCCGGCACCGGGACAACACCCGGCCGGATCCGCCCGACGACACCAAGTGAAACCTCCGAGGAGCCGCAAGGCGCCGTCGGGGAACACCGAGAACACACAGGGAGCAATCGGCATGGGTTCGGTTCGCGTAGCCATCGTCGGCGTGGGCAACTGCGCCGCCTCACTGGTGCAGGGCGTCGAGTACTACAAGGACGCCGATCCGGCCGGCAAGGTGCCCGGTCTGATGCACGTCCAGTTCGGCGATTACCACGTGAGCGACGTCGAGTTCGTCGCCGCCTTCGACGTCGACGCGAAGAAGGTCGGCCTCGACCTCGCCGACGCCATCGGCGCCAGCGAGAACAACACCATCAAGATCGCCGACGTGCCGAACACGGGCGTGACCGTTCAGCGCGGTCACACCCACGACGGCTTGGGCAAGTACTACCGCGAGACGATCGAGGAGTCCGCCGAGGCCCCCGTCGACATCGTCCAGATCCTCAAGGACAAGCAGGTCGACGTCCTCGTCTGCTACCTCCCCGTCGGTTCCGAGGTGGCTGCGAAGTTCTACGCGCAGTGCGCCATCGACGCCAAGGTCGCGTTCGTCAACGCCCTCCCGGTCTTCATCGCCGGCACCAAGGAGTGGGCGGACAAGTTCACCGAGGCCGGTGTCCCGATCGTCGGCGACGACATCAAGTCCCAGGTCGGCGCCACCATCACGCACCGCGTGATGGCGAAGCTCTTCGAGGACCGGGGTGTCATCCTGGACCGCACGATGCAGCTGAACGTCGGCGGCAACATGGACTTCAAGAACATGCTCGAGCGTGAGCGCCTGGAGTCCAAGAAGATCTCGAAGACGCAGGCCGTCACCTCGCAGATCCGTGACCGTGAGCTCGGTGCGGACAACGTCCACATCGGCCCCTCGGACTACGTGGCCTGGCTGGACGACCGCAAGTGGGCGTACGTGCGCCTCGAGGGCCGCGCCTTTGGTGACGTTCCGCTGAACCTGGAGTACAAGCTCGAGGTCTGGGACTCCCCGAACTCCGCCGGCGTCATCATCGACGCTGTGCGCGCCGCGAAGATCGCCAAGGACCGCGGCATCGGTGGCCCGATCCTCTCGGCTTCCTCGTACTTCATGAAGTCCCCGCCGGTCCAGTACTTCGACGACGAGGCCCGCGAGAACGTCGAGAAGTTCATCGCCGGCGACGTCGAGCGCTGAAGCATAGCTCTCTGACCTGCGACGTTATCCGCTTCACGGATCACTGACACACAGCCGAAGGCGCCCCCGGCGCACAGCGCGTACCGGGGGCGCCTTCGGTTTGCGCAGGTCTCAGGAGGCCTGCGGGAGAATACCGAGCTTGATCATCTCCCAGGATTCTCCCCACTTCACCCCGTCGGAGCCTGACCGATTCGGCCGGCGACGTAGGGCCGACCCACGCTCAGGGCCCGAGCCCGGCGCCGTTCCTCCTCACGGAGGATGCAGCTGCCGCACATCAGGAACTCCGTCGACCGCACCGTGGCGATGAGCACCACGGCTCGGCCATCGTCCTGACAGCGGAAGCACGTCCCGGTACAGAGCCATTCGTAGGCCGCCAGGATCGCGTCAGGTGTCCATGCGCCCGGGTCCCCGATCACATCTGCTCTCCTGGTCGGCGCCGCCTTGCTGACTCTGGAGTCAGCTCACCACGCCTCATGCCACTGCTCAAGATTGAATCGTAGCTTCACTCGAACGTGTGAACGAATTACCCTCACGGTGGCCAAAAAGCGTCAGGCGTGACGCTGACACGAAATCACGCAGGTCAGACGGTTGTCGAGTGCCCCGTGACCTCCCCGACCGGATCCACCAGCAGCGGAGGGATCTCGGGGACCGCATCCGGGCCCTACGCAAGGGCCTACCTGCGACGCAAGAGCGGCTTGCAGAGATGACCGGCATCGACCGGCGCACGCTGCAGCGAATCGAGCGCGGCACGAGCGACCCGAAGTACAGCGACCTCGCGCTGCTCGCCGAGGCCCTGCACGTCACCGTCGCAGACCTGGTTCGGTGGTGACCCCGCCTGCGGCCCGGATCGGCGCGATCGGCGCGGGCCGCAGGCGGGGGGTCTCATCGGTTGCGCCGCTGGTCGGCCAGACGTTCCGTGCGCGTCTCCTGGAGCCACACGAGGTCGTCGAGCACCGGGTCCTGCTCCGCCCGGCGGCGCACGTGCCGGCGGGGCTTCTCGGCCTGCGGCTGCTCAGGCTGCGGCGTCGGCGGTGTCGCGCTCATCGCTGGACCTTCCGCCACGGGTCGAGCTCGGCGGCGGTGGGGCACTGCTTCTTGTCGACCCAGCACGTGCGGCAGGACAGGGTGTGCACGACGTATTCGGCGTATCCGGCCCCGCCAAGTACGGGTGCAGGTGCCACGGGTACCTCGCTCATCCGTTCACTCCTACGCGAGGCGAGACGGCATCCTCGAGCGCAGCCTGTAACGCCGACGGGTCCGTGATCCAGGCGCCCGGGCCGGGGCAGACGCGCCAGCGCGGACCCGGCCCCTGCGTGCGCCGGTCCGGTGGAACGACGACATGGTCGTCCTCCCCCAGAACCCGGGTGCCATCGACATCCCAGTCAGCCGCAGCCCCACGCGGGATGAAGAAGTAGAGCGCAGGCGCGGGCGCCGTCGGATCCTCAAGAACGGCTCCGGACCGGTGACCGAGGATGGCAAGCGCGTCAAGGCCGGCACTGCGAGGAACACGGACCGCATCCCACGCGCCGCCCGCCGCCTCCACTCTGCAGGCCTTGATCGTGCGAATGCTCGGGGGCACAGGCATCATCTCCTCGGCAGACGCCGCTGGGATCGGGTCTGTACAGACTGGCCCCACAGCGAGCTGTACACGAGGACTTGCAGAGGACTTTTGCTGTGAGCGATGCGGACTTTCATGCGCCCGAACAGGTGATGACTGGCCTAGCTAAGGGCCCACTGCCACACTTGCTTGACTGCCCATCACGGAGGTACGCCGTGCCGCAACCGGCCAGCAACACGCGATTGAGGGCGGCTCGCCTGGCCGCCGGGTACAACTCTCAGCAGGCTCTGGCCACCGCGCTGGACGTCGGCGTCCGACAGGTACGGCGCTGGGAGTCGGAGGCCCCGCCCTGGCCACACCCCGACCTGCAGGAGCGCCTCACCCGCACGCTCGGACAGTCCATGGAAGCGCTGGGTTTCCGCGCCCCCTCTGGCCGAGACAGGGCCCCCGAACCACGGCGTCTGCAGAGGGCATCCGCGCCCGGCGTTCTCGCCGCCGTCCCCGCCCAAGCGACCGCCGCGCTTCAACCGGCCACCGTGGCCACCGACTACGAAGCAGTGACCCGCGCACACCGCCGCCTGTACTGGAGCGTCGCACCAGCCACCCTGCACCCGGCCGTCCTCGCTCACGCGGCGCTCGGCTGCGCCCTCCTCCCGGAGACCGCCGGGCAGACCCGCGCATCAGTCGCCTCGGCTCTCGCAGAGAGCTGGCTGCTCGCGGGCAGGGTGGAGTTCTTCGACTTGCAGGAGCCGGAGCGCGCTGCAGCCACCCTGCTGCGCGCCCTGCAAGCTGCGGGTGAGGCGGATGACCAACTGCTCGGTGCTGCTGTCCTCGCGCACACCGCGTTCATCCCGGCATGGGACGGCCGCCGGGACGACGCCGTGCAGCGACTCGTCGCCGCCCGCACGTACGCACGCCGCGGCTCCGCACCCGCCATCCTGCTTGCATGGCTGGACGCGGTGGAGGCCGAGTGCGAGACGCGCGCCGGGAACACGCGGACCGCGCTCCACCTCATCAGCCACGCCGAGGACCTCCTGGCCGACGACGTCGACCAGGAGCAGGCGCCCGAGTGGCTGGACTGGTTCAGCTCTGTACGGCTGCAGGCATTCCGGGGTGACACCGAGCTCCGCGCCGGCCACCTGCCGCAGGCGCGCACCACCCTGACAGCAGTTCTCGAGGCGCTGCCCGCGGACGAGGAGAAACAGCGCTCTGTGGTCCTCGGCGACCTTGCCGCAGTCGAGGCCGCGGCCGGGTCACCCGAGGCCGCATGCGAGCACGCGCTCAGTGCCCTCGACCAGCTCGAGCGCACCTGGTACGCCACCGGCATGGACCGTATCCGCGAGGTCCGCCGGGCCCTGGCACCGCACCAGCGCGAGCCGTGCGTGCGCGCCCTCGACGAGCGGCTGTACGGCTGGGCAACTACCGTCAGCGCACTCGCCCGTTGAACTCCTGGATCAGCGGCGACAGCTCGAGGAGGCTCTCAACCCGGAACGTGGGAAGCTCCCGCGCCTCATCACTGTTCCACTGGATCGTCGCCCATGGGCCCCGGCGCACGAGGGCGGTCTGCATCCCGGCCGAGCCCGCCGGACGCAGATCGTTGTCGACACGGTCGCCGACGTACAGGATCTCGGCGGGCTCGGCCGGGACGACCTCGGCGACCCGATCGAAGAATGCCCGATCAGGCTTGCTCGCGCCCCAGTCGTCGGATGTGCCGATCAGGTCCACGTCCTGCGTGAAGAGCTCCCGCAAGATCTTTCCCGCGCGTACGGTCTGATTGCCGGCGATGCCGAGCCAGAGCCCATCCGCCCGCAAGGCCTTCAGCGAGTCGCGGACCTCGGGGTACAGGTCCTCCTCGCCGAACGTCTCCGGCTTCCCTGCAGCTGCACGCGCCTCGCGCTCGGCGTACAGGTCGAAGCCCGGCTGGAACTCCTGGAACACATCTCTGTAGTCACGGCCCTGGGCGATGACCGCTCCGAACATGGCGGCGAAGGTGTGCCGGGGCACGCCGAGCCAGTCGGCCCAGGTGCCGTACTCCCTGGTCTCGTCTACCAGACACTCGCCTACGTCGAACACCACCGCACGAATCATGCGGTGATCGTAGAGGGGAGTCCTGGACGCACGAAAGCGCCCCCTGCCCGGCCCCGGTGAAGGGGCAGGCAGGGGGCGTGAGTCACGGGCGTCGGCGCTCGGGCACGAGCGCGGCCGGGGACGAGGTCGGCGTGGCAGGGCCGGGGGAGGTGGGTGGTGGGGCGTCGGTCCGCCGGCACATGAGGCCGTCCGGGTCCCCCGGTGGTGGCTGCAACGTGTACCCGTCCGGGCATGACGGGCCGGCAGGCCCGGCAGGACCTCGAGGGCCCTCTGCCCCGTCCTTGCCGTCCGCCCCATCGATCCCGTCTTTCCCGTCCGCTCCTGCAGGACCGGTCACCGCTGGACCCGGCGCACCCTGCTCCCCGGTCGCACCGGGAGGCCCGGTCACCGCAGGACCGGGCGGGCCAGTCTCCCCATCCTGCCCAGCCGGTCCTCGAGGACCTGCCGGGCCGGGTATCGGCACCGGCACCTCGACACGGTCCGGCAGATCGTCCACGGCCGCGGCCGGGTCCGGAGCGGCCGGGGTACCGCCCTCGGCCTGGATCTGCGCGCGCAACGTCCGCACGTCGCCCGCGAGGGTGGACACTGCGGCTCCACGCCGGTCGGCCTCGGCCGCCACCTGCAGCGTGCGGTCCGCCTCGGCCTCGATCCGCAGCCACACCAGGACGATCGCCCCCGCCAGGATGGCCAGCACAGCTGCCACGGCCAGCGCCCGCCAGCGCCTGGCCAGAAGTCCCGCGGCGCGGTGTCGCGGCTCGGTGTGGGTCGTCACGGTGTCGGCCCTCCCAGGGCGGCGATCTGTCGGTCACGGTCGGCGATGCCGGCCTCCAGCTGCGCGACGCGCAGCTGGAGCGCCGCGTGGTCCGCCCGCTCTTTCGCGAGCTCGGCGTAGGCCGCCGTGAGTTCGGCCCGCATCTCGGCGCGCTCCTCCTGGAGCTCGTTGACGAGGCCGCCGTACCCGGTCATCACCGCACCCTGGTGCGAGGCCCTCGCATTACTGCGCTGGCCGATCAGTGCGGCCGCGGCTGCTGCGAGCCCGACGACGATCGTTCCGACGGCGCCGAGCGTCGCAGCGTCCACGTGCTACCTCCTGTACATGGGGCGGTCACACCCCGGCCGAGCTCACCAGGACGAGTTGGGTCAGGTGCCCGACGGTCCGCGGTACGTGGTGGTCATGAGGTCGTCCTGGGCGGGCCGGTTGGGTACGGCGTAGGTGATGCCCCAGGCGCCGAGCACGGCGAGCACGATCGTGACCGTCTCGCCGGTCGTGAGGACCTGGTCCTGTACGGCGGTGACAGCGGCGGTCGCTCCGGCCGCGACGCCGGCGACGAGCGACTTGGCCATGGCAGGGATCTTCATGAGGATTCCTTCTCCTGGTAGTTCGGGCCCCGGAACGTCTCCGGGATCTCGGGGGCGGGCGTACGGGATTCGAGGTACTGGCGGATCACGTCCCGTGCGACGGGTTGAAACAGCCGGTGGGCGACCTGCGGGTCACAGGGCGGATCTACGGACACGACGCTCCTCAGGAGTTGGGGACCTTGAGCCGGTCCCAGCTGGACTTGCCGGGGATGCCGTCGGCGGCGGCGCCGGAGTAGCCGCACTTGCGCTGCCACGCGGCGTAGGACTGCCGGTCAGCCTCGGACCAGGCCGGGCCGGGGCCGACCTTGTACCGGCCGCAGCCCTCGGCGACCAGCCGCTTGCCCATCGCCGTGACGATCGCGCTGCGGCGGCCGGCGCGGAAGAACGCGGCCCCGGGGAACGGCTCGTACCACGGCACCGAAGGCTCGGGCGCGGTGGACTCCGGCGCCTCGTCCTCCAGGCGCTCGTGGATCCGGGCGCGCATCGAGTCCATGGTGAAGCCACGCGGATCGATCTTCCCCGGCTGCCACTCCAGGTGACCGATCACCGACCGGTGACCCCAGCCGTGCGCCCGGCAGATCGCGGCCCCGACCCGCTCGATCGCCTCCAGCTGCGCGGCCGGCCACGGGTCCTTCCCGTCGCCGAGGTTCTCGCACTCGAACCCGTAGAAGGAGCGGTTGCCGTCGGTGTTCGCCTCGTTGTCCGCGGGCAGGGCGCGCTCGTCGATGACAGCCTGGAGGACCTCTTCGTCGCCCAGGCCCGCGTGATTCGCGCGGCCGTAGCCGACGAGGTGCACTCGCCCGTCCTTGGTGATGACGCCGTGGCAGAGCGGGCCCGGCAGAGCGGAGTGTCCGTGGCGGCAGAGGTCGACAGTGTGGGCAGATCCCGTGGTGACCGTGTGGTGGAACATCACCCCGTGCACGGGGCCCCATGAGCCCTTGTGGTTGCGGTTGTGGGTACGCCAGTCGCCGACCTGGACGACGGTCAGGCCCTCGTCCTGCAGGGCCTTGAGGAATCTTGCTGCGGACATGGGTGCGGCCATACGAGTCTCCAGACATGACGAAGCCCCGGGCCGACAGGCGCGGGGCGGGTGGGTGGGGTCAGCTGACAGCGGGTTCCGCGTCGGCGGTCACTGCGGATGCGGGCACCCAGTACCCGGCCTCGTCCCCACCACTGAGCCGGAAGTGGGGGCGGCCGTTCACGATGGCGCGCCGGTCGCACGTGGCGGTGGTGATGGTCACCGCCTGGGTGCTGGTCACGGTGCCGTCGGCGGCCACGTCGTAGACGTCTACAGGGGTGCCGGGCCCGGTCAGGGCCCGTTCGGGACGGTAGACCGTGGGCAGGAAGATGCCGCGCAGGTACGCCCGCGACCAGTTCTCGCCGACCCACCACCCGGCGTAGGCCCCGGCGCTGATTAGGAAGTAGATGCCGCGACCCTGGATGCGGCGGCGCATCGAGGCAGGCGCGGACGTGCCTCGGGTGAAATTCACGGATTTCGACTCCAGCAGAGCATCCCCCTTCGAGGAGGACCAGGCGCCGGATGCCGCGGTGTCGAACTGGTAGAGGACGTGGCTGCCTGCCTCGAAGCGGACCGTGCCGGACACCCCGGGCGCCGGGAAATCGTCGACGAGCCGGTCGACGGCCTCGGCGAAGTCCGGGCTGCCGGTCTGCCGGTGCAGCTGCGTGAAGAGGTTGATGTGGTGCTGGTGGTACGTCGGGGCTGGGATGCGGTGAGTCTGGCAGTAGTACGAGACCCACCGCTGGTTCCGCAGGAGCGGGACGAACCTGGCGATCATCGTCGCGCACGCGTCGTACAGGTCCGCCGCGACCTCGCTGCCGGTCGCCCGCACGTAGTCGTACAGCCCGAACATCGCGAAGATCATCCCGTTGTACGTGTAGTCACCGGCACCCGGCGTCGCCCCCGGGTACTCCTGGATCCACACGAAGCCGGAGCGGTCCACGTTCACGCACCACGGCTCCGCCTCGTCGTGGACAAGCAGCGAGGCGAGCGCCCCTTCGGCCGCCGCCATGTACCGGGCTCGGTCCTCGGTGCTCACCGCGTCAAGCTCGGCGAGCTGCACGAACAGCGAGATGACCTCGCCCTGCGCCATGCCCGAGTACCAGGGCGCCTGGTAGTCGACACCGGTGTGCACGGCGTGCGTGAAGTCGAAGCCGTAGGGGAACCACCAGGCGCCGCGGGCCTCGACGTGCCGAGCGATGAGCCGCTCCGCCTGCGCCCGCGCCCGGGTCAGGAACAGAGCCCGGCGGGTGGCATCGGTCTCGGTTCGGTAGCTGGCGATGCAGCCGAGCCCGAACTGCGCCTGACCGACCGGATGGTCGTGGCCGATGGCGCCGCCGTCGGGGTAGTAGAGGTACTCCCCGGCCGAGGTCAGCCGGTACGAGCCGGTTGACGGCGAGACGTTCTCCCATCGGGTGGGCCGATCGCGCCAGGGCAGCATCGGCTCTGGCAGGTCGGTGGCGAGGCGGTAGCCGGTCTGGTTCATGGGTCTCCAGGCATGACGAAGCCCCGGCCGGAACGGCTCGGGGCGGGCGGTTTCTAGTCGTGCTACGTCTGTCGGCTGTACATCATCAGGATCTGTGCGGCGGCGCTGCCGGTGCCGGTCACGCGGCGCGCCTGGACCTCGAGTTGGAACAGTGAGCCGATGTCGCCGGGGATGTCACCGGTGTAGTCGATGGTCGTGCCGATCGAGACAGTCGGCCCCCACGCCGATCCGTTGAGGAGCAGTTGCACGTCGCCGGTGGCCGTACCCACGGCAGCGGTCAGTCCGTACACACGCAGGCGGGGCTGCCATTTCGTGTTCCACGAGGTGCTGATCGTGCTGAATGCCGCCGTCGTTGACCGGGGCCACTGCGCGCTGTCGGATGCGGCGGGGGTGTTCATCGGCAGCCAGGGGCGGGCCAGCCCGGTTCCGCTGGCTGTGTCCTCGGCCAGGACGTTGTTCTTCTCCCTGTCGTAGAACGTCCAGGCCTGGGACTCGCTTCCGCTGGGCGGGTAGGCGTAGCACGCGAAGAACGCGGTGCCGTCTTCGCGCCGCAGCCAGATGCCTTGCTGTTTCGTTCCGTCTCCGTGGTCGAAGTCGCTGTCGCTGATTGCCCCGATGTCGACCATGCGTTGGCCGCTGGGGGTTTCCATCGAGAAGCGGCCGCCGTCCACGATCCGTAGCCCGCCTGACCCTACGGACGCGGCCTGCAGGCGCCGTGCCGCCCGCAGCTCGCGGACTTCTCGCTCGAGCGCCACCAGTCGGCGGGCCATGTCCGTGGCCCCGGAAGGGACCTGGTCACCTGCGGTAGGCATTCAGTCCTCCTCGACGAGTACAGGGCGCACCCGGTCGGCTCCGGGCTCAAGTTCCCAGGACCATGCGCGGGCGACGGTCTCGAGGCCGTCAGGGTGGCGGGGTGAATGGTCCACACAGATGCGGACGGTGTCGCCGAGCCCCCAGTCCCGGCCCAGGCGCGGGGCCTGGGACGCCACGGCTTCGACGGTCCAGACTTTCGCCCCGGTGGCCATCAACGCCAGAGCGCTGGCGGCGTGGGCGTTTAGCTGCGCGGGGTCGGTGATCCCAGTGGCCGGGGTCCACCGGTAGACGTACCGAGGCCATCCGGCCGCCTCGAGATCGGTGGCGACCAGTGAGCTACTGGACAGCCGGGAGTCCCCCTCGCCCTCGCCGCGGGCAAGGACGGCAGTGGCGCCTTTCCCGGCCTCGTAGGACTCGGCGAGGGTGTACGAGGTGACGCACCCGGGGAAGTCGAACACGGCCTCGGGGGCTGCCGCCTGGGTGCCTATGGCCTTGCGGACCCGAAGCGGGAGGACGAATCCGGTGTGGGCGGAGGACGCCCATTCCACGTCGATCGTCCACTCCGGGCCGCCCTCCTGGCCCATGACCTCTTGGAGGGTGGACAGGACGGTGCGGTCGTCGGAGTCCAGCACGCTGTAGTCCATCAACGCCCCCGTGTCGGGGTTGTCCAGGACGAAGGGCGGCCCCTGCGTGAGGGGAGACGTCATCAGGGCGCCGATCACGGCGGCCTGGTCCTCCTGAACGAGGACTCGGGTGCCGGTGTAGCGGCGGTCCAGGTAGGCCTCGGTCGTCGCTGCGCCGAGCTGCACCGTGTTCGACGAGCCGCCCTCGCGCACCAGGACAGCGCCCGCCCATACCGGCAGGTCGGTGTGCATGTCGACACCGACCAGGAGTGTGCGCCCTTGATCGGTGGCCTCCTGCCAGCCTCGCGGCGCCCCGCCCAGGTCCAGCTCGAAGGTGGTACTGGTCGACTGGCCCAGCCGACGGGACAGCGGGCCGGTGGGGCGCAGGCTGGGCAGGTCCTCGATGATCTGCCCGGTCCGTAGGTCGCACCCGTACCAGGCCAGCTCCACCGGGTGAGCGGTCGGTCCGACCGGCCGGGCCATGGACTCCAAAAGGGCCTTGTCCATCAGGAAACTCGCTGCAGGCGCAGGTGGGAATGTGCAAACAGCGTGGTGGCAGTCGCACCGGACACCGACTGCGCCCAGGCGAGAGCGAGGGTGCCGGCCGTGGTGACGGTGGCTGTGCCCACGATGCGGCAGGCCAGGGTGTTATTGGTGCCGATGGCGCCAATCTGCTGCATGCTGGTGCCGATGTCGGTGACCGCGCCCCACCGGGGCAGAGCCGCGAAACCGGCTGCCGAGGGGTCTTGGGCGTCGGGCCACCATGCGCCGGTGGTGCCTGCGGGGGCGATCCAGCCGAGGCGTAGTTCGTTCGTGGAGTCGCCGGCGTAGAGGACCATGGCGTCGATCGCGTAGGTGCCGGGCACCACGGACAGCGACATGTGCGGGTCGGCGGTGATCGTGATGGTGCTCGCCCGCGCCGTATTGGCCGTCTTCCGGCCCCAGAGCACGCGGCCGACGCCCAGCGGCTGTACGTACCCCCACGCGGTGCCGTCGTAGCGCTGAAGTCCGGTCCCGTCGTCGCGGTACTGGCCCACGTAGTACCCCGCGGCGGAAGGATCGGGGAGAATCCCGCCGGCCGCCACGGTCTTGGCCACGATGTTGTTCACCGACGGAGAGCCACCTCCGGACGCGGGCACGCTGATCGTGGCGAGCGGCAGGTAGATCTGCGTCCCGGCCGGCGTCGGCGCGGCTGGTGTGGAGGACGCGGTGCCCGGCAGGTAGACGGCGTCCGCGGTGTTGAGCCCGGAGGCGTCCACCGAGTTGTCCCAGACCCGCAGGTACACCAGGTCGATGCGCGGCAGGGTGGCGTGCGCGGCATTCAGCGTGGCGGAGGCCCCGGAGTTCAGGGACACCCCGTAGACGCCCTGCCCGGACCGGTACACCCACGCGGTACCGGAGCCCACGGTGATGGCCGTCCCGGCCACGGACACCGCCAAGCCTCCGGACCCGGGCAGTACACCGCCGCGGGCACCCAAGGCGGTGCCGTCGCTCATCACGCCCATGGCCTGGACGCGGCGCAGCTCGGCCCCGTCGTAGGAGATTCCGTTGATCCATGTCGGGTCGACAGCCACCATCAGCGGCCACCTCCTTGAGTCAGAGCCACGCCGAGCGCCAGGTGACGGTCAGCAGTGCGGCAGGGTCGTAGGTGTCCGCAAAAAACTGGAAGGTGACCGCTTCGCCGGGCGGGATCACCGGCCACTGGGCGGAGAGGTAGCGCCGCCTACTGGCGGTGCCGTTGAGGATGGCCTGCTTGGAGTCGACGTCGATGACGAGGAACTCACCGGCGTTGATCGTCTCGGCGTAGTCGAGCTGGCGAACCGTCGAGTCCTGGTACTGGGCGTAGACCGCCGGCATCGATACGGGGCCGTCGATCCGCAGCACCGGGGACGTTGCGGCCGTCCCGGCGTTGACCGCGGTGATCTGCCCGGACGCGGTGGTGGCATCCAGCGTCACCGGCAGGGTGACCGGCGGAGTGATGCCCCCGGTG